>CAZYHE010000445.1:0-4520 GCA_964647225.1 uncultured Anaerolineales bacterium | reverse complement strand
AGATGCTCACCAAGCTCAAACAGGCGGGGCTGAAGCGCACCGCTTTCGGCGTGGAAACCGGCGACGAGCAGATGATCATCAAGATCGACAAGCACGTCGATCACGCCACCATCCGCCAGGCATTCAAGAACGCCAAGGCCGCCGGGATCGAAACGATCGGATTCTTCATCATCGGCCTGCCGGGAGACACGCGCGAGTCGATGCAAAAGACCATCGATTTCGCGATCGAGCTCGACCCGATGATCGCCAACTTCAGCATGATGACGCCCTATCCCGGCACCATCGTCTACGAACAGGTCAAGCAGGGCGGCCGTTTCTTGATGCAGGATTGGGAAGATTATGTTTTCTTCGACCAGAAGGCGCGCTACGAGATGGGCGATCTGACCGCGGAACTGATGGAGGAGATGTACCGCAAGGCTTACCGGCAATTCTACTGGCGGCCCAAGTACATCATGCGCGCCGTCAGCCGCAAGGATTTCTGGATGAACTTCAGCCGGAACCTGCGCCTTGCCTGGCGCACGGTCGTCCCGCGCAAAGAGAAAACCGAACTGCGCCGGGCCATCGAAGCCGCAGCTTGATCCGGGATGCGCGCAGCACAAAGGCAAAAAACATCATGTCTATTCGCAAAATCGTGCTTATCCAGCCCCGCCGCGACGGCCGCTTCCTCGGTCGCGGCATCAGCGAGCCGTACACCCTGATGCGGTTGGCCTCGCTGGTACCGCTCGAAATCCCTGTCGAGATTTGGGACGGCGACCTGATCGAGCTGCCGGTGCAAGAGCTTGGCCCGCAGGATTTGGTGGGGATCAGCGCCAAGACGGTGATGATCGAGCGTGCCCAGGCGCTATCGGCGCGCATCAAAGCGCAAGGCTCGACGGTCGTCATCGGCGGCACCCACGTCACCCTGGTGCCGGAGGAAGTGGCCGCGTGGGCCGATGTGATCGCCGTGGGCGAGGGCTACCGCACGTGGCCGCAGATCATCCGAGATTTCGACCGCGGCACGCTCCAGAAGCGTTATGACGATGAGGAGTGGGCGCCGCTGGATTCGGGCGTGGCGATGCTGCAAGACCGCGTCCTGCAGCAGGTGGATGAACACCGCAACTACTGGACCCCCTACCTGGAGATCACGCGCGGCTGCCCGCGGAACTGCACCTTCTGCACGGCGATCCGCGTCTCGGGCCAGAAGATGCGCCTGCGGCCGGTCGAAGAGGTGGTCGAAGAGATCGAGCGGCGCAAGCTCAAACGCTTCTTCCTGACCGACGATAACTTCGGCTTGAACTTCCGGCTCTTCCCGGAGTATATGGAGCAACTCCTGCGCGCGCTGGCCCGCCTGCCGCTCAAGGGGTGGACGTGCCAGGCCGAGCAGATGGTCGCCGAGCATCCCGATCTGCTCGATCTGGCGCGCGAGGCCCATCTGGACAAATTCTTCATCGGGTTCGAGTCCATCAACCCCGGCAACCGCCGGGAGCTCGGCGGCAAGGCGCGCGGTGACATCGAGAAGACGCGCAATGTGATCGAGACGGTCCATAAACACGGCATCGGCGTCGTCGGCCTGTTCGTCTTCGGGTTCGACAGCGACACCCTGGAGACCTTCGATGCGGCCTACGATTTCATCCGCTCGGCCGAGCTGGATGGCGTCAGCGCGACGGTACTCACGCTGTTTCCGGGCACCGCGCAGCGGGCGAGCCTGTTGGCGGCCGGCCGCATCCTGCCGGATGTGACGTGGGAACATTATGACACCAACCACGTCACCTTCCAGCCGGCCCAGATGACGGCGGAGGAACTGACCGCAGCTTACGATCGCCTCTGCCGGCGTATCTACCATCCGTCGCGCATCCTCGAACGCGGCTGGGGCGCGCTGCGCCGCCATCCGGTGCAGAAGATGGCCGCACGGGTCTTCTCCAGCTTCAGCACGGACATCGGCTATCGCCGCGAGTATAGCCACCGCGACCGCTAAGGCTCTGTCCTGAGCGAAGCCGAAGGATTGATTGATGAAAGTATTACTTGCCAGCCCCGAATCCGAGGTCTGGACATCGCGCAAACATATCCCCCTGGGGCTGGGCTACCTGGCTGGGGTGCTGCGAGAACGCGGGCACCAGGTCGGTATCTTCGACTCGGCCATCGAAGACGAGCCGCTGGAAACCGTGGTGCGCCGCGACGGCTACGAGTTGCTCGGCATCAGCGCGGTGACGCCGCTCATCGTGGATGCCTGGAACATGGCCCGCGAAGGCAAACGGCTCGGCCTGACCACCCTCCTGGGCGGCCCACACCTGACCCTGATGCCCGAAGAATCCATCGGCCCGGAACACCCAGAGGTGGATTTCGTGATCAAAGGCGAGGCCGAAGAGAGCATCGTGGAGTTCGTGGATGCGCTCGAAGGCCGCCAGCCGATGGAACTGGTGCATGGCCTTTATTGGCGGCGCCGCGGCGAGATGGTCATCAACGCGCCCGCGCGCCTGGTCCCGAACCTGGATGACATCCCCTATCCCGCGCATGACCTGTACAAGATCACGCGCTATACCAATTTGAACCCGCTGACCGATGGGCTGGACACGAAAGCGCGGGCCTACACCATCATGACGAGCCGGGGCTGCCCATATAAGTGTACCTACTGCTCCAAACCGATCACCGGCGATACCTGGCGGCCGCGCTCGGTGGAGAACGTCATCGGCGAGTGGCGCTGGCTGGTCAATGACCTCAAGGCAACCGAGATCGGCCTGACGGACGACATCTGGAACCTGAAGCTGGATCGCGCTAAGGCGCTGTGCCGGCGGATCGCGGCGGAGGGGCTGAACACCGTGCCGTGGACGACGGTGCATGGGATGAAGGTCAACCACGCCGACCCGGAACTGTTCCAATTGATGAAAGCCGCGGGCTGCCGCCGCGTCGGCTTCGGCGTCGAGAGCGGCGATGTGCATATCCTGCGCAACGTGGTGAAGAAGAGCCAGAGTCTCGACATGGTGCGCAACGCTTTCCGCTGGGCGCGCGAGGCCGGGCTGCAGACCATGGGATTCTTCATCTATGGGATGCCGGAGGAAACCGAGGAGAGCATGGAGAAGACCACGCGCTTCGCCCTGGAGCTCGACCCCGACCTGGCGCACTTCATGCTGGCGACCCCCTATCCGGGCACCGAGATGTACGATGTCATCAAGCAACACGGCAACATCTTCGCCAACGAATGGGCAGACTACGCCATCCAATCGGACAAGGCGCGCTTCACCATGCCGGATTACGATCCCGATCTGGTCGTGCGCAAGTGGAAAGAGGCCTACCGGCGCTTCTATCTCTACCGGCCCAAGCGGGTGTGGGAGAAGGTGTCGAAGAAGAGCTTCTGGACCGATCTGCCGGGCACGGTGGCGAATGCGATGCGGTTCTTTGTGCCGGGGAAGGTGGGGGTGGCGGGGAAGGCGGGGTAAACGGGGGAACGGGTAAACAAGGAAACAAGGGGGCCGCGCCGCCGAACGTTGGACTTTCGGTGGCGCGGCCCTTTGCTTTGCATCATAGACAGGGGAGGAACTGGGATAACGCAATAAGTCAGCCGCGAAAACTCAACCCATAGAGATACCTCCTGTGGTAAGGTGTGGTTAGGAAATCCACCCCAAAACCAGGAGGTATTTCATGTCCAGTGTACACCGACCGGCCCCAGAAGGGCCAAAGCTCTACACCTGTGCGCAGGCGGGCTGCCAGGGGTGTATGGAACGGTTGTTACGCCAGCATCGTGGGCTGGTGCGCTGGGTGATCGGCCGCGACTGCCGCAGCGCCTTGCCTTATGGCGAGTTGTGCCACGAGGGACAGGTGGCCCTCTGGCAAGCCATTCGGCGCTACGATCCGGGGCGCGGCCTGGCCTTCGCGACGTACGCCGTGCCGGCTATCCGCCATCGCTTGTGGGCGGTGGTGGCCCAGGCGCAGCGGCCCCAGGGGTATGTGGCACTGCCGGCGGTCGCAGATCCCGCCGAACTGGCTGCGCATGCCTGGCAGCGCCAGGCGGTGCAGATGGCCTTGCGGGACATGCTGGCGCTGCTGCCGGAACGCACGGCCCAGATCATCATCGGCGCCTATGGTCTGGACGGTCAGTCGCCGCGCAGTTTGGCGGCGCTGGGCCGCCTGCACCACATCAGCGGCGAACGGGTGCGCCAAATCCGTAACGAGGCCCTGGTGTTGCTGCGCCTGCCGGCCTGCTCCGGCCGGCTGCGCCAACTCTGTGACCACAGCGATCGGGCCGCTTACCAGCAAGCGCAGACCCTCAACCGCACCTGGCTCCGGCGCCGCCGGCGGGGAGGCTGAGATGACCAGCCTTTGGGTGCCCGCCCCGACCCCGGCCCAAGTGCTCACGACTACCCATCTGCCGGACAGCCCGTTTCACCAGTTGCTCGGCTTCACCCGCACGCAGTTGCGTGACACACGCGACATTCCGGCGGCCGAGCGCCGCCTGTGGTTGCCCAACTTCGTCGAGACCTTCCGCTGGGAAGCCGTCCGGCCCCTGCTGCCTTTGCGCCTGGTCGTGGCGCCGACCCAGCCCGAGG
>CAZYHE010000444.1:0-4539 GCA_964647225.1 uncultured Anaerolineales bacterium | reverse complement strand
CGGTCGCTGACTGGCCGTCAGGCCGTGTCGAAGCGCCGCCCGCCCGCCCTTCGACAGGCTCAGGGCGCGTGATCGCCGCGACGACCGCCGTCCATTCCAGTTCGCGCAGCCCCAACTCCAGCTTGCGGTTGTACCACTTGTTGCGCGCCTCGGTCGTCAGCGTGCCTTCGTGCCGCTCCAGGTATAGCTCGCCCGACCAGGTGGCGAAGCGGGCCGCGTCCGCCTGCCATTCGTCGAGGAAATGAGCCGCCCACTGCTGTTTCACCGGGCTGAGTCCCGCCAGGTTGGTCAGTCGCGCCAGCCGCTCCAGATGCTCCTCGCCCGGCCCGCCGCCGCCATCACCGATGCCGAAGACCAGCAACGCGTGGCTTGATACACCGCTGTCCTTGTAATTCTGCTCGATCTTGCGCACTGCGCGCGGCGCGGCCGAACTGTTGTACGTTTCCTCGGGCAGCATGTGCGTCAACACGGGCGTGCCGTCAATCCCCTGCCAGTGGAACGACTGGTGCGGGAAGGGGTTGATGAGGCTCCAGGAGAGCTTCTGGGTGGAGAAGTAGTCCACCCCGGCCCCCTTCAGGATTTGCGGCAGCGACCCGCTGTAGCCGAAGACATCCGGCAGCCAGAGGTAGCGCACATCCACGCCGAACTCGCGGCGGAAGAAGCGCCGGCCGTGGAGGATCTGCCGCACGAGCGCCTCGCCGCCGGAGACGTTCGTGTCGGCCTCGACCCACATGCACCCCTGCGGCTCGATGCGGCCCGCCTGCACCTGCGCCACGATCTTCGCCCAGAGCGCGGGATAGAACTCTTTCATCCAGAGGAAATACTGCGGCTGGGACGCGCCGAAGATATAGTCGGGGTACTTCTCGATGTTGGCGATGGCGGTCGAGAAGGTGCGCGCGCCCTTGCGGATCGTCTCGCGGATCGGCCACAGCCAGCCGAGATCCATGTGCGCGTGCCCCACCGCGGAGATGCGCAGGCTCGGATCGCCCCCACGCTGGGCCAACAGCGGCGCGAGGATCGCCCGCGCGGCCGCCGCTCCTTCGGCTGCGCTCAGGACATGGTTCGCCGCGATCCCGCCGGTGATCAGATGCACCACATCGCTCAGCCCGGTGAGGATCTGCTGATAGCGCGGGGAGTCTTCCGGCAACGCCTTGAGGAAGTCGAGCAGCAAATCGTAATCGTAGAACAGCCCGCGCACCGTCTCGTCGCACGTCGCGATGGCCGCCTCTTTGATCGCGCCGCCCTCTTGCAAGTTGCCGAACAGGTCGTTGCACCCCGCGTCGGCCCAGACATCCACCGGCTCGCCGCCCCTGGCGTTTTCCAGGAAGGGCAAGACGCGCTTGCCGGGCCGGCCCAGGCGGTAATCGTAGGTCGAAGCCGCGTTGGTCAGCCCGCGGACGGGCGCGCCGTCGCGATCCACCACGCACAACTCGCCGTTGACATCGAGCAGCAGCACGACCTTCTGGCCGGCGGCTGCGGGGGGCACGGTTCCCGTGAAGTGGAACCACGCGCAGTCGAACAATCCGCCCCAGGTGGCGCCGACCGCGAGCGACTTCTCTGCGCCGGTCTGGCGTTCGGCGAACGGGATCGGCTCCCGCGTACACCACGCGCGGATATCCAGCGGGCCGACGACGGTGTAGATGGCAGCCTCGATCTGCGGCAGGGCCATGTCGAGGTAGCGTTTGGTGTAGGGTTTGTAGGTGGGCATTTGTAGTTAGCCTTCTTTCACAACGAACACGCCGAAGCCCGGTATTTCCACGCTCCCGCCCACTTCGGCCTGCGTTAGCAACTCGACCCCCGGCTTCACCAGCGCCACCGTGACCGGCGCGTTGCTGTGGTTCAGATAGAACGCGTATCGCTGCCCGCCCTTGCTGCGATAGCTCACCTCGACGCACTCCGGCAGATCGGCCACGGTCGGGACGCCGGCGCGGGGCAAAACCCCGTATCTAAGGAAGCCGAGCAGCCCGGCCGGCTCCATGATCGTGCCGACGTAGAAGCAGCGGCCCGCGCCGTAGGCGTGGCGCACGACCGCGGGCTTGCCCGCGTAGTAGTGATCCTCGTAGCGGTGCGAGACCTCGGCGCTCCCTTCCGGGACGAGCACGTCGGCCAGGCCGTGGGCGCGGTAGAGGTGGTTCGCCGGGCAGCGGACGCGCAGTTCCAGGCCGGGGACCATCGAGAACGCGTCGTATTCCTCGACGGTGCAGCCGGCGACTTCCCGCAGGAGGCCGGGCAGCAGCGCGTCCACGATGGCCCCCTCCTCCTCCTTCACGCCGCTGCGCGGGCCGAGGAGCAGCGTGCCGCCCGCCCGCACGAACGCGGCCAGCCGCTCGGCGGTCGCGGGCGGGCAGATGTGGACGCTCGGCGCGATCAACACTTTGTAGCGGGCCAGGTCGGCATGGATGCTCACCGCATCGGCCACGACCCCCAGCCGGGCGAGCGCGGCGTCCCAGCCCCCGGCCATCCCGCGATAGTCGAAGCCGTCGCCGGTGTTCGGCTGCGTCTCCAGCGCCCACAGGCTGTCGTAGTCGTAGAGGATGCCGACCTCCGCGGCCACCTCGCTGCCGTCCAGCTCGGCCGAGAGCGCCTTGAACTCCGCGCCGAGCTGCTTCGCCTCCTCGTAGCGGCGCTGCGGGATGCCGTGATGGTAGAGGATGCCGTGCCAGTATTGCTCGCGGCCCCAGCGGCACGACCGCCAACGGAAGAAGCTGATCATGTCTGCGCCGCGCGCCACGGCCTGATAGGCCCACAGGCGCATCTGCCCCGGCTGCGGCGTGGCGGGATAGCTGCCCCAGCCGCCCGCGCCCGATCCCTGCTCCATCACCCAGACGTTCTTCTGTTTCAGCCCGCGCATCAGATCATGCGGCAGCGGCAGCGGCGGCCGGTTGGTGCCGTTCGTGCCGAACGGGTAGTTGTCCCACGAGACGATGTCCAGGTCGGCGGCCAGGGTGAAATAGTCAATCTGGTGGAAGAGGCCCATCAGGTTGTGCGTGATCGGCCGGCCCGGCGCGTTGCGGCGGATGATCGCAGCCTGCTCCCGGTTCAGCCCGATCTGGACATCCGACGAGAAGCGGTAGAAATCCACCACGAGGCCGGGATTTTGCCCGTCGTTGGCCGTGCGGTCGGCGGTATCCATCGGCGGCCAGATCTGGTCGAAGTCATCGTAGTCCTGGCTCCAGAAGAAGGTGCCCCACGCCGCGTTCAGCGCCGCGATGTCGTTGTTGAAGCGCGCCCGCAGCCATGAGCGGAACGCTCGCACGCAGTTCGGGCAGTGGCAGCGCGCGGTGCCGTGACAGCCGAACTCGTTGTCGGTCTGCCAGGCGACGACGTGGGGATTCTGACCGAGCGCTGCGGTCATCTTCTCGACGATGCGGCGGGCGTAGGCGCGGTAGCCGGGGTGGTTCTTGCACGCGTCCTGGCGTTGGCCCCACTCCTTCACCTGCCCGGTGCTCTTGATCTGGTGGATGTCGGGGTACATGTCGTGCAGCCACGCGGGATAAGTGGGCGTGGGCGTGCCGAGGATCGTCTCGATGCCGTAGCGGCCGAGCAGGTTGATGGCTTCTTCCAGCCAGCCGAAGTCGAACTGCCCCTCGCGGGGTTCCATGCGATGCCAGGCGAACTCTGCCATGCGCACGCGGGTGATGCCGGCCTCCGCCATCAGGCGCGCGTCGGTTTCCCAACGCGCGTGCGGCCAGTGTTCGGGGTAATAGGCGACGCCGAGGATCATGAATTGCTCCTTTGCGGGGAATGAGTGTCCTGCGGCCCTATTGTACCGCAGATTCGGGAGGTGACAAGGAAGCGGGGCACACTTCACAGATCGGCACGATTTGACCCAGCGCCCCATCCTGGTATAATTGCGTCAGAGGTTTCCGAACGATGACTTCCCTGATGACCGTACCGAGCGTGATGATGGCAATGCCGGGGCGCAGGATGCTGCGCTTCCGTTCGTGTTTGCTACCCGCCGGCTGAATCGTTTGTCGTCGCATTCTCAACAGGGCCGCCCGGTGTGGGCGGCCCTGTTTTATTTTCGGAGGTTGCCATGGATACCCAACACGCGCCCTATTTCATCTCGACATCCATCCCCTACGTCAACGGCCGGCCGCACATCGGCCACGCCATGGAATACGTGCTGACCGACGCGCTGGCACGCGGCCATCGCCTGTTCGGCGACGATGTTTGGTTCGCCACCGGCGCGGACGAGAACAGCCTGAAGAATGTCCAGGCCGCGGAGAAGGAAGGGATCCCCGTCGCCGACCTGGTGGCGCGCAACGCGGGCGTCTTCCGGGAGCTGGCCGACCGGCTGGGGACCTCCTACGACAGCTTCCTGCGCACCAGCATCGCGGCGGAACACGCGGCGGGCGTCCGCAAGCTGTGGGAGGCGTGCGCGGCCAACGGGGACATCTACCGGGGCAGCTATCGCGGGCTGTATTGCGTGGGGTGCGAGCAGTTTTTCACCGAAGAGGAGCTGGTCGGCGGGGTCTGCCCCGAACACCTGACCGCGCCGGAGGTGATCGAGGAGGAGAACTACTTCTTCCGGCTCTC
>CAZYHE010000443.1:1407-4546 GCA_964647225.1 uncultured Anaerolineales bacterium | reverse complement strand
CATCCGACCCGCCGCACTCCAGCCCCACGATCAGCTCGGAGAGGGGGATCGGCTCGCGCTGCGCATGCTGGAGGTCTTGCAGGATCTCGCGGGCCATGCCGAGCGCCTTGCCGTAAGTCGCCCGCGTCCCGCCATCTTCCTGGATCGTCAGGCGGGCGACCGGCAGGCCCAGCCCGGCGAGTTTTTCGCCCATCTCGACCGTCGGCATGGACTCACAGCCCAGGCCGATGATGATCGCCGCGCCGACGTTCGGGTGGCTGGCGAACTCCTCCAGCACGCGGCGCGACTGCGCCAGGTCGTCGCCCAGTTGCGAGCAGCCCCACGCGTGCGAGAGGGCGACCACATCGGGCAAAGTCTGGCCGATGCGATCCACCACGCTGTTGGAGCAGTGTACAGTGGACATAACGAGCAGATGGTTGCGCACGCCGGCCCGACCATCTTTGCGGCGATAGCCCATGAAGTGCGTCGCGGGCAGGACACCGGCGTCGGCGGTCTTGAGCTTGAACTGCGCGGCTGAACCCTCGGTCGTCAAATCGCCCGCGGCCGCGCCCCAATCTCCGCGGCCGCGCAGGCTCTCGATGTTGTGGACATGGACATGCGCGCCGGCGGCGATCTCGGCGACGGCCCGGCCGACCGGTTGGCCGTATTTGAAGACGATCCCCCCGCGGGCGATGCCGCGCCGCGCCAGCTTGTGGCCGAAGGGGATCGGTTGCGTCAGGCGGATCGTCTCACCGGCGACCTCCACGGCCTGCCCGGCCGGCAAGTCAACCGCGGCGACCGCGACGTTGTCATCAGGATGCATCAAAAGGGTCTGCACGTTAGTTACTCCGCGATGGGATCGGCTGTCACTCAGCCAGCTATTTCGCGATCATTCTACCACCTGAGCGCGGTCGCGGCAAAGTGGCGCGGGCTTCGGTCGCTCATGGGATTTCCGCGCGACGCAGCGTTGTGGTAGAATGACAAGCATTCTGGCAAAGGAGCGATTACCATGAGCGAACATCTGATTGAAATCCCCCCCGAACAGATCACCGACAACGTCTTCCGGCTTATCGGCCGCGACTGGATGCTGATTTCCGCCGGGTCGCTCGATTCCTTCAACATGATGACCGCCAGTTGGGGCGCGCTCGGCGAGTTGTGGGGCAAGCGCGTGGCGTTCTGTTTCGTGCGACCCCATCGCTACACCTTCCAGTTCATGGAGCGCGCGACGCACTACACGCTGAACTTCTTCGATGAGGCCTATCGTTCGGCCCTCGACTTCTGCGGCAGCCGGTCGGGCCGCGACGTACACAAGGCCGCGGAGACCGGCCTCAGCCCCGTGGCGGGTGTCGCGGGTGCGGTGTACTTTGCCGAGGCGCGGCTGGTGTTAGAGTGCCGGAAGCTCTACGCCCAGGACCTCAACCCCGCGTGTTTCGTTGATGAGACGATCGGGCCGCGCAACTATCCGCAGCACGATTATCACCGCATGTATGTCGGTGAGATCGTGCGGTGCCTGGCGCGGGGGTGAAGGCCGGTAGCGCAAGATGCCATCTTGCGCTACATTGATTGCGCTTCGACCGTGGCGGCGAAGCGGGCGTTTGCCGTGCGCAGCGCGCTCTCGGCGTCCAGCCCGCGCGCCTGCGCCCAGGCGACCAGGCCGAACAAGGCCTCCCCCAGGCGCTCGGCGGTGACGGGGGCGCCGGCCGGCAAATCGGCCAGGGTGGTCCACGGCTCGGCGGGCGCTTCGCTTGGGCGGAGGCGCGACATGCGATCCAGGTAGGCGTCGGCCTGGGCGAGGGCGGGCAGGCCTTTCGGGACGCCCCCCAACGGCGAGCGTTTCTCCCCGTTGTTCTTGCGCTCCGCAGCCTTGATCGCTTCCCAATTCGTCAATACTTCAGCCGTGTCGTTCACCACTGCGTCACCGAACACGTGCGGGTGGCGCCGGATCAGCTTTGCCACGATTCCCGCGACAACATCCCCAAAGCGAAAACGCCCCTCTTCCGTGGCGATCTGCGCTTGCAGGCTGACCTGCAGGAGCAGGTCCCCCAATTCCTCTTTGATCTTTGTGGGATCTTCAGCATCCAACGCGGCCAGGAGTTCGTGCGTTTCCTCGAGGAGCGAGCCGCGCAGCTTGGCCCAGGTCAGCTCGCGATCCCAGGGGCAGCCTTCCGGCGACCGCAGGTGCGCGGCGATGTCCTGGAGCGCCTCATAAGCGACCGGCTGCGCTAACGGTGGAATCAGCAGGGTCACTGAAGATGGGGAATCGGCCCGCCTGGCGAGGCTGTCGAGGCGCAAGGTGGTGTGGGTCGCGCCGTGCGCCAGGGTCACGACGTGATCGGGCGGGAAAGCCCGCAGCAGCGTCTCCTGGATGCGCGCAGCTTGCCCCGCGCCGGCCAGGCCGAGGATCAGCGCGGGCTGCGCCGGGTCGAGATGCGGGTAGTATTGCCGTGCGATCTCTTCCGCGGCGATGATTTGCAAGCTGGCGATTGGCGTGTCCCCCACAATCGCCAGCTCGCGCTGTAGCTGTTCAAGCGTGAAACCCATCCATGCCTCCCAACGCGAGATACCCGATTATACTCCGGGCGGCATGGAGCCGGAAATCTCGCTCCTACCAGTCTGGGAGCGTGTTCAGGTCGTTGCTGGCGCGGTTGCCGATGTACACGTAGCCCAACCCGCCGTCCACCGCCACCCCCAGCGGGTCGGTGCCGACCGGGATGGTGGCGAGCACCGCCAGCGTCCGGCCATCGAATACGGTCACGCTGTCGTCCAGGCTGTTGGTGACGAACACGTGGTGGGTGGTCGGGTTGGCGACGATGCCGCCCCCGCCGTTCGGGCCGCCAGGCTGGACCGTCACTGTGCCCCATTCTGCGGGCATGTTCGCCGGCACCCGGAAGACCCGCACGTGGCGCGGGGCCAGCGGGTCGTTCGGGTCGTTGGCATAAGCGACATAGAGCCGGCCCAGGGCTGGGTCGTTGCCGAGCGCATAGGGCGTGCCCGGCAGCCAGATCGTTTCATCCCACAGGACCGTATTCGTCGCACCGCTGATGACGCGCACCTGCGGCGGCTGTGCGTCGCGGCAGGAAACGTAGACGCGATTCGTGATGTGATCTACGGCGACGCCGAAGGCCCCGGCGCACGCTTCCACCGTCGTGATCAGCGTATC
>CAZYHE010000443.1:0-1307 GCA_964647225.1 uncultured Anaerolineales bacterium | reverse complement strand
GGGATGGTGTGGGCCACCTGACCGGTCAGCGGGTCCACCTGATACACGGCATGTGTATCCCGACTGGCGATGTAGAGCGCGTGCGAATTCAGGTGTACGCCGATCCCCTTCGGATGGCTCAAGCCCGAGATCACCATCGGCGGCAGCGATGTTGGCGTCGGGGTGGGCGTGAGCGAAGGCGTAGGCGACAGCGTCGGCGATGGCGTGAGCGATGGCGTGGGCGACAGCGTCGGCGTGGGTGATAGCGTCGGTGTCGGCGTCTGGGTGTGAGTCGGAGTCACCGAGGGTGTGAACGTCGGCGTCGGGGTGTCGGTGGGCACGGTCGGGCTGGGCGTCACCGTTGGGGTTGGCGAGGCCGTCGGCGTGACGGTCGGCGTGGGCTGATTGACGATGATCGGCAGATAGATCGTGCTGCGCCCTGCCACGCTCAGCTCGTAGCCGAGGCAGCCGCGTGCGCCGGTCTGGTAGTAGTCGCGCACGTGGATATAGTGGCGGCCGCCAGTCGTCGCCTGCCAGATGATCTGGGAGGCAGAGTCGCCGGGGGTGATGTCATCGTTTGCCATCAGCCGGGTGACGCCATCTGGCGCATACAGTTCGATGTAGGTATCGGTCAGGCCGAGCAGGCTGCCAGTAGTAATCGTATAGATGTTGCCCGCGGCCGCGTCGAAATAGGCCCAATCTATATCGGTGGGCGGTTCCAGCGTATGCTTCTGGGCCGGGCCGTTGACCGCGATAGGCTTGGCGGTGGCGGGCGTGTCGTTGCTCTCGAAGAGATCCAGGGCGCAGGCCTGGCGGTTCTTGAAGGCGGTCGCCGCGCAGACCGGCCCGGCCGTCACTTCTACGTCGAAGGTTGCCGGCGTGACCGGCGCCCAGCCCGGCTGCACATCTTCCCAGACGGTCCACCAGCCCAGGGTCAGCGCATCGAAGCGGTAGTTGCCGCTGCCGTCCGTCACATCGGTCAAGACCGGCGCCGGCGTGACCGGCGCCTGCGCGTCGCGCGGCCGCGCGTGGATCGTCCACCCTGCCAGCCCGACCTGCAGTTCGTCGCGGTTCTGTCCGGTGATGCAGCCGAGGGCCGGCGTGACCGTGGCGGTTGGCGTCGCGGTTGGCGTGTAGGTCGGCGTCGCCGTTTGCGAAGCAGTCGCAGTCGGCGTGTTGGTCGGCGTGTCAGTTGCTGTCGGCGTCGGCGTTTGCGAAGCAGTCGCAGTTGGTGTGCTGGTGGGCGTGTCGGTTGCTGTCGGCGTCGCCGTTTGCGGAGCAGTCGCGGTTGGTGTGCTGGTCGGCGTGCTAGTGGGGGTATCGGTCGG
>CAZYHE010000442.1:3322-4564 GCA_964647225.1 uncultured Anaerolineales bacterium | reverse complement strand
GTGGAATCCGGATCATCAACTTGATATCGTGGGCCTGGATGAAGAAGGCCGCGCCGCCATCCTGGGCGAGGCCAAGTGGCACATTCAGCCGTTCGATTACGGGGAGTTGGAGCGCTATCTGGGACACACGCGGGCCTTGGGCAATCTGCCACGCGCCGAAACGCTGCACCTGCTCTTCGCCAGGACCGGTTTCACAGATGACGTGTTGCGTTGGGCTGGCGCAAATCACGCGATGTTGCTGACGCCTGAGGAGATGTTGGGAGAATTTACCGCCTCAGCTTCCGCGTAAGCCGCTTGCTCACCGACCCCCAATGGCTCCCCGTAGGCAGCTTCGAATCGCTCGGCGACGACGGCAAAGGGTATGACCCCGCGGCTCGTTTCACGTGCCAGTCGCAGGATTTCGGAGTCGCGCTCGTGTTCGACGGCTTCCAGCCGTTTGAGGTCTTCAAGCCCAGGAGCCAGCGTCGCCCATATCTCCGCCAACTCCCCCAGCCCCGCGACCACCAGATCGGGCGCGATGCCCATCGCCGGAATCGCTTTTAGATCGTGTGCGCCGGTCAGGACGAGGATCGTGGTCAGCCCGGCGCGCTGGCCGCCGAGGATGTCGGTGTCGAGCCGGTCGCCCAGGATAGCGGTGGTGGCGGGCGTGCTACCCATGCGCCGCATCGCCAGATCGAGCAGCGGCCGCGCCGGCTTGCCGATGATGGTCGGGCTGACTTCCGCGCCCGCGGCGACCGCAGCCAGCAGCACGCCAGCCTCCGGCGCCAGGCCATCTTCGATCGGGACCAGCAGGTCGGGATTCGTCCCGATGAAGCGCGCGCCGGCGCGCACGTGACGGATGGCGTGCTTCAGCTTCTCGTGCGTCACCGTGCGATCGCCGCCCACAACGACGGCCGCGGCCGGGCTGGCGCTGTCTTCCAGCAGCACGAAGCCCGCGTCGCTCAAGGCCGCGCGCAAGCCGCTTTCGCCCACGACGAAGAGCGCAGCCCCGGCGGGCAGTTCCGTCCGCAGATACTCGGCGGTGGCTTGCGCGGCGGTGAGCACCTGCGCCGGGCCGATGGTCGCGCCGAACGCGGCCAGCTTCTCCCGATATTGCTCCGGCGTGCGCACGGTGTTGTTGGTGACGACCGTCAACGCCACCCCGCGGCGCGCCAGCGTCTCCAGGAATGGCAGCAGACCGGGCTGCGGCCGGCTGCCGGCAACCAACGTGCCGTCCAGGTCGCTGATGAGGGCGCGGATGGG
>CAZYHE010000442.1:0-3222 GCA_964647225.1 uncultured Anaerolineales bacterium | reverse complement strand
CTCCGCTTTCCAGATGTTGCGGCCGATGGTCGCGCCGGATGCGCCGGCATCCATCGCCGCGCGCACCATCTCCATCGTCGCAGCCGGCCCCTCACGCTCCGGGCCGCCAAGCACCACCACGGGCACATAGCAGGTGGCGATCACCTGCTCGAAACCGGGCGTGTAAGACGTCTTGACCCAGTCCGCGCCCAGTTCGGCGGCGACGCGGGCGGCCACGCTGACGCTGTGCAGCGTGCGAAACTCCGGGCCGCTGTCGAAGCCGCCGGGCACCATTTCGGCCATCACCGGCAGGCCCCACGCGTGCGCCTGGCGGATGACCCGCGCCAGCACCTCCAGGGTGGCCTCTTCGTGGCGCGAGCCGGGGAACGCCGTCACGCAGAGCGCATCCGCGCCGAGGCGCAGGGCGTCCTCGACGGTGTAGAACTGCGCGCCCGGCCCGTCCATCGGCCCCAGCACGGTGCCGGCGCCGTCAATCCGCAGCACCAGCCCGACATCGGCCAGCAACTCCTCGAAGCGACAGGCCGTGCCGTAGCTCGCCATCACCGCGTCCACACCGCCGGCGATCACGCGGCGCAGGGTGTCGCCCAACCGCTCGATACCGCGGTCGGGGCCGGAAATCATGCCGTGGTCGCACGCCACGATCAGCGCGCGGCCATCGGGTTGGAAGATGCGCCGGAGTCGGCGGTGGTTCATGGGGTCTCCTGGTTGGTAGATTGGTAACTTGGTAACCTGGTAACTTGGTAGATTGGTAGACTGGTAGGTTGGTTGACCAATCTACCAACTTACCAATCTACCAACCTACCGTGTCGCTTCCGCCAGCCGCCGATACGCCGCATAGCGCTCCGCGTACAGTTCGGCCAGCGCTTCGTTCGGCGTCAGGCGGCGGACGGGCGGTTGGAGCCGGGTCAGGGCGTCCTCCAGCGTGGGGAAGAGGCCCGCGCCCCAGCCGGCCAGGGCCGCGCCGCCCAGGGCGGCCCAGTTGGCGTAGTCGGCGAGCACGATCGGCACGCCGCTGATGTCGGCCAGGATTTGCGGCCACACCGGGCTGGCGGACGCGCCCCCGGCGATCCATAGCTCGGAGGTGGCGCGTAGGGGCGAGGTCACCTCGCCCCTACCCTCCAGTTGATCGAGCGCCCAACGCACCTCGAACCCGCACCCTTCCAGGATGGCGCGGGCCATGTCGGCGCGGGTGTGGGCCAGTTGCAGGCCGGCAAAGACGCCGCCGGGCGCCGCGCCGGGCAGTTGCGATGGCCCGCCCAACGGCGTGAAGAGCAGGCCGTGGCTGCCCGGTGTGCTCAATGCCAACGCCGCGTCGAGGTGGCGATACAACTCCTTGACTCCCCGCGCATCGGCCGGGTCAGGAGGCTGCCAGGTCTGCGCCAGCCACCAGTCCACGGTGGCGCCGAACCCGCCGAGGAACTGCGAGACGGTCCAACGCTCCGGCGCGGCGTGGAAACTCAGGTCCATCGTCGCCGGCGCGTCGGCCACGCGCCGCGATGCGGTGATCCCGGTGATCACCCAGGCGGTGCCGGTTGCCAGCGCGACCTTGCCCGGCGCGGTCATGCCCATGCCCAGGCAGGCGCACGGCTGATCGCCGCCGCCGGCCACCACCAGCGTGTCGGCGGACAGCCCGGTGATCGCGGCCACCTCCGGCGTGATCGGGCCGATGATGCGCCCCGCCCAACCCAGCGCGGCCTGCATGGCCGGGTCCACGCCGCCGATGGCGCACAGCTCGGCGTCCCATGCGCCGCTGTCGGCCCCCACCATCAGGATTTCGCACGCGGCCGAGAGGTCGGTGGCGAACTGTCCGGTCAGGCGGTGGATCAGGAAGTCGGCCGCGCCCAGGTAGCGCCGCGCCCGCGCATGGATGTCGGGCCGCTCGGCGCGCAGCCAGGCGATCACCGGCAGCGGCAGGCCGGGGAAGGGGTGCCACCCGCTGCGCTGGTGGATGCGCTCGGCTGTGCCGTCCTGCCGCCAGCGCGCCACCAAGTCGTCGGTGCGGCGGTCGAGCCAGGTGATCATCGGATGCACGGGGTCGCCGGCTACATCGGTGGGGATGATCGAGCCGGCCTGCGCAGCTAACGCCAGCGCGACGATGCGCTGGCCCGGCGTGCGCTCGCGCACCTCGGTCAGCGCCGCCAGCAGCGCCCGCCACACCTCGTCGGCGTCTTGCTCCACCCAGCCGGGTTGAGGCGTTAGCAGCGGATAGGGCCGGCTGGCCGAAGCGATCTCCGCACCGCTGGCGTCGAAGGCGATGGCCTTGGTCGAGGCCGTGCCGATGTCAATACCGAGGATGATGTCAGTCATGGCGGTTGTCAGTTGTCAGTTATCAGTGGTCAGGAGTCGGCGATTCGCTGATTCGCCCTTCGTTATCCCAATAGCTTCATCGCCTCGGCCACGCTCGCCCCGCCGTGGATGATGGCCGCCAGCGCCGCGGTCATCTTGGTCGCATCGGGCGCGCCCCAGATGTTGCGGCCCACGGCGCAGCCGACCGCGCCGGCCGCCACGGCGTTGTAGACCATCGTGAGGAGCTGCTCCTCGGTCATCTTGCTGCCGCCGGGCACCACGATGGGGGTGTAGCAGGAACGCACGACCTCCTCGAAGCGGTCGCAGTAGGGCGTCTTGAGCAGGTCGGCGCCGTACTCCGAGCCGAAGCGGGCGTCCAGCTTGTGCGAGTCGAGCGTGCGGAACTCCGGCCCGCTGTCGAAGCCGCCCGGCACCATCTCGGCCACCAGCACCACGCCCCATTGGTCGCAGCCGGAAGACAGCTCGGAAAGCCACTCGATGTGCTGCACTTCGTTGCGATGCCCCGGCCCTGCATTGCACACCACACCATCCGCGCCCACGCGCAGGGCATCCTCCACGGTGTACAGCCCAGAGCTATCGCTCACATCCGGGCCGATGGTGCTGGCCCCGCCGTCGGTGCGGATGATCAGGCCGAGCGGCGCCAATTCTTTGCCGAAGGTGCGGGCGATGCCGTAGGTCGTCAGGATGGCATCCGCGCCGCCGGCCGCCACCTGCTGGATCACCTCGCCGGGGCGCTCCAACCCCTTTGGCCCCTGGATCGCGCCATGATCCATCGCCACGATAAGCGCCCGTCCGTCGCGGGCGAGAATGCGGTTGAGTCGTCGTGTTTTGTGCATGAGATCCTCGTGTGATTGGTAGCTTGGTAGATTGGTAGATTGGTGGACTGGTAGACTGGCAAGTTAGTCGCGTTTCACT
>CAZYHE010000441.1:0-4568 GCA_964647225.1 uncultured Anaerolineales bacterium | reverse complement strand
CCGTGCCGCAAACCGCGGCGATGAAGGTGATGTGCCGGCCCGCGTCTCCTGCGACCTGTTGTGCTTAGCGGATCGCTTCGACCGCCGCGCCGGCCGGGTCGGGGTGCGCGCCGTAGCCGAGGACGATGTCCAGCAGGATGACCGCGGTGGCCCCGTCGCGCGCGGCCTCGACGATCCGTCGGTTGCGTAGCGTCGGATCCATCATCGGGTGCAGCCGGCCCTGGGTGAATTCATCCTCGCCGAGGTCCAGGCAGATGTGGGGGCGGATGCCATCCGCCCCTACGGAATCCAACGCACGGGATTTATCCAGCGGCGCGTTGCTGTAGACCGGCTCCGGCAGGGCGCGCAGGATGAGCTGCGCCTCGTAGCAGAAGGTGCCGCCGGCGAAGAAGCCGCGCAGCGCGGTTTGACCACGCATCAGCTTCTTCTGCTCGGCCGCGGCCAGGGGGATGAGCGCCAGGCTCTCCTGTTCGAGCTGCGCCAGCGCGGCCTCCGGCTGTTCTCCGCGGGCGATGGCGGCCGCCGCGGCCGCGGCCTGGGTCAGGTTCGTGACGTGGAATCCGCACGCGGCCTCGATGGGGAGCGGGTCGGCGCCGAGGAAGCAGACGACGGCCGGCTTGGCCGCCCCCTTGACCTGCGCCAGCACCCGCGCCGCGATGGACGGCGCGGGCGGCTTGGAGATCAGCACGATCACGTCGGTCGCGGGGTCCTCCTGGAGCGCCCGCAGCCCGGCCAGCATCATCGGCCCGCCGACCGCCGCGCTCAGGTCGCGGCCGCCCGTGCCGATGGCTTGCGACACGCCCGCCCCGCGCCGCGCCAGCCCGCACGTCACCCCTTGCAGGCCCGTCCCCGACGCGCTCACCAGCCCGACGCGGCCGGCCGGCACGGCGTTGGCGAACCCCAGCGCGACCCCGTTGATGATCGCCGTCCCCGCATCCGGCCCCATGCACAGCAGCCCCCGCTCGACGGCCAACTGCTTCAAGCTGATCTCTTCGTCGAGCGGCACATTGTCGGAGAAGAGCAGCACGTGCAGCCCGCGTTCCAACGCGGTGCGCGCCTCCTGGCCCGCGTAGCGTCCCGCGACCGAGATCACGACCAGGTTGGCGTCAGGGGTCGCGGCGATGGCCGAGACCAGCGACTTGGGCCGCTCGGCTGTGGTCGTGGTCCTGGCCGCGCGAGCCGTCAGCAGTTCATCAGCTTTCGCCAACGCGGCGTGACCGGATGCCTCATCGGCCGCCTTCACTGCGATCACCAGGTCATCGGGTCGTGCGGCCGCGGCTTCGGTGGTCAGCAGCCCGGCCGCGGCGACCAGCTCCCGGTTGGCCGGCGTGCCCATCACGACCGCGGCATCCTCGACGCCGGGCAGCTCCAGCAGCGCCTTCGCCACGAGCATCAGGGTGACGGAGTCGTGATATTCGGAGGGTTTGATGCGAGTGTGGGTAGACATATGGCACCTTGGGGGCAGTTGTCAGTTATCAGTTTTCAGTGAAAGCAAGCATTTCGACAGCAGAGAAGAAGCCGGCGAGCATGGCCGCGCCGGAGGTTACGCCGTGGCGCATAATCCTCGCCGTTGCCTCGCCGATTCGTTGATTTACCGATTTGCTGATTTGCTGATTTGCGTCTTCCCCCGCCAGCGCGTCGAGCAATTCGTGCCACGACTCATCCGCTTCGCCCGCGGCCGCGCATTCCAGGAAGGCGCGAGAAAGGGTTGTGGTGCGTTCGGCGGCGACTTCGGCAATTAGATCTTCGAGAGCGTGCCCTGAGCCTGCCGAAGGGTCTGCCGGCTCTCGAAGGTCTCCGCCGAGATGCTGCCCCAACAACCACCCCGCCAGCCAGTCGTCTCCCGCCGGCGTCAGCCCCGGCCCCAGGCCGAGCAAATTGCAAACGGCAAGCTGCAAATCGGCGACTGACCCGCCGCGCCAGGCCTGCTCGAACGCGACGATGGCCGACTCGACCGCCGGCCCAGCCACCGATTTCAATCGGCAGCCGATATGACCAAAGTGTGCTTCAGCACACTGGCCCGGCGGGTGCGGAACCTGCTTCAGCAGGTTTTCGACCTTATCAGCCGGTGGTTTCAACCACCGGCGCCCCCACCGCGCGCGTAACCGCGCCCAATCCGGCCGCGCATCCCACCGCGCCGCGCGGGACAGATCAACCGCAACCGCGCCTACCCGCAAGCCCTGATCCGTCACCGCGAACCGGGCGCCAGCCGACACGGCAACAGCCGGCCCGCGTTCGAGCACCACGTTCAGCGGGCCGTTCCCGACCTCAGGGCTGACCAGCGCGACAACCTCGCCCGCGTCCGTCACCAGGTCGCAGACCGACCGAAAACTCGCCAGCACCCGCCCGGTCACACCGGGACGGAGAATGTTGGCGGCGCGATGACTGAGGGAATGAGCAAATAACAAATCAGCAAATCAACAAATCGGCGCACGCACTACGCACCACGCAATACGCACCACGTCTCACCGCAACATCAGCGCCAACACAACCCCCCCCGCGATCACCGACGCGACTTGGCCGGCGGCGTTGGCGCCCATGGCGTGCATCAGGAGGAAGTTGTCATAATCCTCTTCCAGGCCGACCTTATTGACCACGCGGGCGGCCATCGGGAAGGCGCTGATGCCGGCCGCGCCGATCAGCGGGTTGAACTGGCCGTGCGTCAGCAGGTAGAGCAGCTTGCCGAACAGCACGCCCGCGGCCGTGTCCAGCATGAAGGCCAGGATGCCGAGCACCAGGATAATGAGGGTCTGGAGGTTGGCGAACGACTCGCCGACCATCGTCGCGCCGATGGTGATGCCCAGGAAGATCGTGGTGATGCTCGCCAACTCGTTGCCGGCCGACTTCACCAGCCGATCCACCACGCCCGACTCGCGCATCAGGTTGCCGAACATCAGGAAGCCGATCAGCGGGCTGGCCTGCGGCGCGATCACCCCGGTCAGCAGCGTGACGAAGATCGGGAAGAGGACGCGTTCCCGCTTGCTGACGACGCGGGCGGTGTAGGGCATCCGCACGGCGCGCTCGCGGCGGGTGGTCAGCAGGCGCATGATGGGCGGCTGGATGATCGGCACCAGGCTCATGTAGGTGTACGCGGCCACGGCGATCGGTGCGATCAGATGCGGGGCCAGCTTGGACGCGACGAAGATGCTCGTCGGGCCGTCAATCGCGCCGATGATGCCGATCGAGGCGGCTTCGCTCAGCGTGAACATGCCGGTCGCCAACGCCAGCAGCAGGACGAGAAAGATGCCGAATTGCCCGGCTGCGCCCACCAGCACCATGCGCGGGTTCGACAGCAGCGGCCCGAAGTCGGTCAGCGCGCCGATGCCGATGAAGAGCAAAAGCGGGAAAAGCTCGGTCTCGATGCCGGCCTTGTAGAGCGGCAGGAAGACCCCCTCGACCTGCTCGCCCGCCATGATCGCGCGGAGGTCCAGCCCCATCCCCGCGCCGGGGATATTCGCCAGGATTGCGCCCGCGCCGATGGGGATGAGCAGCACCGGCTCATATTCTTTGACGATGGCGAGGTAGATCAGCAGCCCACCGACCGCCATCATCAGCAGATTGGCCCAACTCATCTGCGAGAAGTTGGCCCCCAGCGATGGTAAGGAATCCAGCCCGATCTGCATAGGCGCTACTCCAGGCGCACGAGCAGCGCGGCGTAGGCCACCGTCTGCCCCGCCTGCACGGCAATCTCGGCGACCGTGCCGGCATGGGTGGCGCGGATGGGATTTTTCATCTTCATCGCCTCCAGGACGCATACCACCTGGCCGACTTCGATCGTCTGACCGATCTGCGCATCCACGGTCAGGATCGTTCCCGGCATCGGCGAGACGATATCGCAGCCGCCATCCCCGCCGGCGGGGATGGCGGGCCGGGCCACTGCCACGCGGGCGACCGGCGGCAGCGCGGCCGGCATCGGCGCAGGCCGCGGCGCATCGGCCAGCGGAAGCGGGCGCGCCTGCGCCTCGACGCCGAGGATCCCGACGGCAAACGCTTCACCGTCCACGATCACCTGGAGCGGCGACGCGCCGGGATCGGGGATCTCCACATGGTAGGTTTTGCCCTGAACGGTTACATCGAAAGTGGGCACGGTGGAAACCTTTCAAGCGTGTTTGTAGTAGCGATCGCGAAGCATCCCTGTGGGACTTCAGTCGCTCTGCGCCAGGCTCGACGACTGAAGTCGTCACTACGAGCGCGCATCGTTTCTATGTCGCGGCGCGCGGCGGCTGCCACGGCCGCATCACGCGGGCGCGATTGGTCGTCACCCAGGCGGGCGCGGTGCGGCCATGCTCGAACGTCGGCCCGGCCGGCGGCTCCAGATGCAGCGGCACGGCGTTTGCCATCAACGCGCCCGCCACGATGGCCGCGACTTGGGCGCGCTCACTCGTCAGCGCGGCCCGCGCCAACTCCGTCTCAGTCATCGGCACCGCCGTCACATTGACCGACACGTGCTTGACCGAGTTGGCCTCGCGGGATCGAAAGACGCGGCCCAACAGCGCAATCGCCCCCCACAACAGCGCCAACGACGCAAATACCAACCCCATCCCCACAGCCGTGATCGCCAATCCCTG
>CAZYHE010000440.1:2943-4576 GCA_964647225.1 uncultured Anaerolineales bacterium | reverse complement strand
GCCTGTCGAAGGGGCCAGGTGCGCGTTGAGTCGGGCCAGCATGTCGCGGTTGCGGCGTTCGGCGCGGGCGCGCATCGCGGTCAGCGTCGCGGCCGCCTCGCCCGTGGCCTGGCCCGATGTGAAGCCAATGCCCATGTGGTAATAGACCCCCGGCTCGCCCGGCGAGTTGATCTCCCGCGTGGCGAATTGGGGGATGAAGACGCGCGTCTCGATCCCCGCGCTGCCGCGCACGCCGGCGATCTCGCACGCGTCGAGGAACTCTTCGACTGCGTCGAGCACGTCGAAGTCCACGATGCCGGCCGCTTGCCAGCCGCGTTTCTTCGCCAGCCAGGCCAGCCCCGCGGGTGAATAGCCGTAGGCGTTGAAGGAGAAGAAGGTGTGGCAATGCATGTTCACTGCGGGCTGTTCGGCGGCGGTCTCGATCTGGCCGGCATCCGCCAGCGCGGCCAGTTCGGCCAGCGCGCTCATGCGGGCGGCGCGGTCGAAGTGGTTGAGGGCTTGTTCGAGTTGGGTGATGTGAGCGTTAATGGTGAAATCTCCTGGCCGATGATCAATCCGCCGGACAAGTCCGGCATTCCAGAGTCCTCGACTTATCGAGGCGTCTTCATCAGTCCTTCGTGATAAATCGTATGAGTGTCTTCGTCACGTTGTCGAAAACGGACAGCCGGGACACCTCATAGCCGTGGCTGTTCTCGCGCACGTGGCCGAAGCAGGCGACCCGGCCGGCCGCGCCCGCGGCGTAGACCGCGCTGGCGTCGCTGGCCGCGCGCTCGTAGACGACGGGCTGGAGTTCGGTGCCGGCCTCGACCGCGGCGCGACACAGCTCCCGCAGCACCGCCTGATCGTAATGTGTCAACTGATCCTTGCTCCAGATCCCCGGCCGGCCATCCAGCTTCAAGGGCGCGCCCGGCGGGATCGGGCAGCCGTCAATCGCGATGAAGATGTCGGGCCGCTCGCGCTGCGCCAGCACCTTTGCGCCGTGGCAGCCGCCCTCTTCGTGGACGGTGAACCCGACGATGGTGTTGTTCTTCGGCGCCAGCCCATCACGCGCCAACGCCTCGAGCATCCGCAGCAGCGCGACACAGCCCATCCGGTCGTCGAACGTCCACGCGGCCACCAGCGGATCGGCCGGGTCGCCGAAGATCACCGGGCCGCAGCCAGCGCGCGCCGGCACGGCGACCACCCCCGGCCGCACGCCCGCGCGGGCCAATTGCGCGGGCGTCAATCCCGTCAGCACGCGCACGTCGGCCCAGGTGACCGCCTTGTCGCCGACGGCCGCATGGGTGGAGCCCATGCACAACACGCCGGTGATCTGCGCCTCGTCGCCCAGGATCGTGATCGGCCCCTCGCCCAGCTTCCAGGGATACAGCCCGCCCGACCGATCCACTGCGAGCGCGCCGTCGTCGCCGATCTTGGTGACGACCATGCCGATTTCGTCCATGTGCGCGGCGAAGCAGGTCAGCGGCCCGGACGCATCCCGGCCGGCCAGCCGCACGAGCACGTTGCCCGCGGGGTCGGTCTCGGGCTGATAGCCGTAGCTTTGCAGCCTGGCGCGGATCACCCCGGCCAGGGCCTCCTCCCGGCTGCTGGGGGATGGCACGGCGAGCAGCTCGGCGAACAGGGCGAGCGCGGG
>CAZYHE010000440.1:0-2843 GCA_964647225.1 uncultured Anaerolineales bacterium | reverse complement strand
ATCCCTGCAGATCATTTTCCGAAAGGGTGGGGGCCGCCAAGAGCAGGCAGCGAAGCTGTTCTTGTGTATCCTGATCTTTTTCGATGTCAATGACGCGCACGCGCGTATTCGGCTTGAGCCGCACGGGCGCGATGGGTCGAAACACCGCGCCGTCATAAATCGCCTCGATCGTGAGTCCCATTTTGCCCTCCGTCATTCGCCTGGCAGATGACACGTTCCTCATTACACACGTTCTACTTTACCCTAAACCCGACATTCTGGCAAGGCGGCCCGCAACGTCCCACGCCGCCGCGATCTCCGCCGTCGGCGTCAAGCTGGTTGCGCCACCCGGTTGACGTTCACGTGGAATTGCCGCGTGAATCCGTGCCGATTGTGCTTTTGGCCGAGTCACGCTAGAATAGGGCCATCTTGATCGTGATGGAGAATGGTTGATGATGAGAAGCGAGAGACGGTTCTGGATTCTGACATTCGTTGCAACGATCCTGCTGGCGAGTTGCGGCGGCCGCGCCACGCCGGTTGCGCCACCTGCCGCCAAAGCTGCTGTGTCGCCCAGCCCAGAGGCGGCCGCAGCCCATCCGGGGTCCGGCGGCGGGGGCATCTCGGCCAATGAGCCAACCCTCGCGCCCGCTGCGCCGACCGTCGCGCTCCCGGCGACCGTGGCCCCGCCAGCGGCCACGCTGGCGCCTTCACCGACGGTCAGCCGGCCGGCCCCGGCGCCCACCCTCGCGGCGACCGCCACGCGCCTGCCCGAACCGACCGCCACCCTGCCCGCGCCGACGCCGGTCGCGCTATCCGCAACGGCCACGCCCACGACTACCTTCCCGTCCCGCGATCCCCACCCGCTGCAGATCGAGGTGATGCGGCAGCAAAGCTATCCGGGGAGCGAGATCGTCATCGAGCAGACTTTGTCGCCTGGCGCGAATTACAGCCGCTACTTCGTCTCCTATCGCTCGGAAGGCTACAAGATTTACGCGCTGATGACCGTGCCGAACGGCCCGAAGCCGGCCACGGGCTGGCCCGCGATCATCTTCAACCACGGCTACATCGCGCCCGCGGTCTATCGCACCCTCGAACGCTACGTGGCCTACGTGGACACGATCGCGCGCAACGGCTACATCGTCTTCAAGTCCGACTACCGCGGGCACGGCAGCTCCGAAGGCCGGGCCGAGGGCGGCTACGGGACGCCGGGGTACACCGCCGACGTGCTCAATGCGCTGGCCGCGGTCAAGGCCTACAAGGACACCGACCCCAAGCGCATCGGCATGTGGGGCCACTCGATGGGCGGCTCCCTCGTCCTGCGCGCGATGGTCGTCTCGCAGGAGATCAAGGCGGGTGTGATCTGGGGCGGCGTGGTGGCGTCTTATCCGAACATCTTCGCCCGCGTGACCGACCCGACGCGGCCGACCGCGACGCCCCGCGCCACTGCGACGCCGATCCCGCCCGGCGGCCTGGGGCCATACGGCCGGCCGTGGCGCCAGGAGTTGACCGAGAAGTACGGCACGCCGGAGCAGAACCCGGCGTTCTGGGCCTCGATCTCGCCCAACAGTTTCCTGGCCGATATCTCTGGCCCGGTGCAGTTGCACCACAGCGTAACCGACGAGACGGTGCCGGTGGCCTCGTCGCAGACCCTCTACGCGGAGATGCAGACGGCCGGGAAGCTGGCCGAGCTGTTCACCTATCCCGGCGATAACCACGACATCGCGGCCAACTTCGGGATCGCGATGCAGCGGACGGTCGCGTTCTTTGATAAGTACGTGAAGGGGCCTTGAGACCGTGATGCAAGAAGGTCTTTGACAGGATGAACAAGATTTACAGGATGTGCTATGGTTCTATCCTGTTTATCCTGTAAATCCTGTCTGGGAGGAATCGAAATGACACGCGCACAAACCGAATACCGCTACAACCGCCTGACCTGGCCCGAGATGAACGACGCCATCGCCATGCAGAAGGTGATCCTCCTGCCGACCGGCTCCACCGAGCAGCACGGCCCGCACCTGCCGCTCGACGTGGACGTCTTCCTGGCGGAGGCTGTGTGCCTGGAGGTGGGCCGCCGCGCGGCCGATCGGGTGCTGGTGCTGCCGCCGGTCTCCTACGGGCTGAACCTGCACCACATTGACTTTCCGGGCACGATCCACATCGAGCCGGAGGTCTTCATCGCGTTCTGTCTGAACATCACCAAGAGTCTGGCCTATCACGGCTTCAAGAAGATCCTGCTGGTGAACGGCCACGGCTCGAACACGCCGCTGGTGGATCTGGTGGCGCGCAAGACGGTGCTGGCGACCGAGTCGCTGTGCGCGGCGCTCAACTATTACACGCTGGCGGTGGAGGCGTTCGAGCAGGTCAAGGAGACACCGGTCATGGCCCACGCCGACGAGTTCGAGACCTCGCTTTACCTCCACCTGGCCGGCGACCGCGTGCGCATGGATCTGGCCGAGGCCGGCGACGACGTGATGGGGAAGTATCTCAGCTCCGACAGCACCAGCCCGTATGTGCGCTTCAACGATTTCTGGGGGCGGTGGACGCAGCGGGGCGTGCATGGCGACGCGACGAAGGCCACGGCCGAGAAGGGCCGGCTGATCTTCGAGACCGCCGTGACGCGGCTGGTCGAGGTGGTGGACGAGTGGCGCGCCTGGCCCATCGCCGAGCGGGCGGATCAGCATCGTCTGCCGGTGCAGGCGCAGATCAAGTGGTAGAAATCGCGGCGCGATTGGTGAGAGACACTACACACGCGCGCGTGTTTTCCGGTATAATGTGACCGATTGTATTCGATCATCCCCACAGGGAGCCGTGTCATGCCTTTGACAAAGCCTGATCTTCTCTGGATGTACCGCACCATGCTCCTG
>CAZYHE010000439.1:0-4577 GCA_964647225.1 uncultured Anaerolineales bacterium | reverse complement strand
GATGCTATGCAATCGGCGTGCCGCGAATGACTGGCAGATACAACTGAATCATCGCCGACAGACCTTGCGCCCACATATCAGGCGCCATTTCCCAGACCGCTCTGCTTTGAGACCCAGCAGACTGATGGGCAAAGAGAGACTGGAGGAGACCGCCAAGACCAGATATCTATCCAATCAGGCATGAGGGACAATATACACGATGGACTGTGATCTGTCAAATGCGCAAATGTGTAAACACGGCCTTGCTTTGGAAGTTTGAAGGTAATCTGGTATCATTGCGCCCTGGTCATGGTCTGAGATTTTTCGCATACGAAGTGGAGTAATGACAGAGAAGACAGCAGGACAAAGGGTCGTATTTGAACCCGCCACCGCGCAAGGCCTGCGCCGCGGCATCAACCAAATGGCCGACATGCTGCGCCCCACGCTTGGGCCGCACCCGCGCCTGGTCGCGCTCCATCAAGGGAATGATTATGCGCTGGCGCCCGCGCTGCTGGACAACGGCGGCGTGATCATGCGCGGGGTCTCGCAGCTCGCGGATCGCGACGCCGACCTGGGCGCGATGTTCGTGCGCCGCCTGGTCTGGCAGCAGAACGACCTGGCGGGCGATGGCACCACCACGGCGGCGATCCTGTTGCAGTCTGTCTTCAACCAGGGCATGGCGTACCTGGCGGGCGGCGGCAGCACGATGGTGCTCCGGCGCTACCTCAAAGAAGGGCTGCAGATCATCCTCCGCGAGTTGGACGCGATGGCCGTCCCCGTCGAGGGCGAGAAGGCGGTCTCGCACGTGGCCGCGTCAGTTTGCCATGACGCCGAGCTGGCGAAGTTCCTGGGCGAGCTATTCGCCATCCTCGGCGAACACGGGCGGCTGGTCATCCGCGAGGGCCAGGAGCGCGGCATCCGGCGCGAATACATCGAGGGCGCCTACTGGGACGGCGGCATCCTCTCGCACGACATGCTGGCGCGCCCCACCGCTGAGGCGAATATCGCGCGCGATCAACGCTCACTGCACGGAGAGTTGGAAAACGCGGCCGTGCTGATGACCGACGGCGACATCAAAGAGCCGGAGGATCTGATTCCGATCCTGCGGTTGGTGTTGGGGCAAGGGCTGCGCCGGCTCTTCATCATCGCCGCCTCGGTCTCGGAACGCGCCCTCGCCATGTTGCATGCCAACCGGGCGGCCGGCGTCCTCGCCTCGCTGGCCGTGAAAGCGCCGGGGACCCTGGGCGATGACACCGCGGCGGCCCTGCAAGACATCGCGTATCTGACCGGCGGCCGGCCGATTTCGGTGATGTCGGGCGAGACCTTCGAGCAGGCGCGGCCCGAAGACCTGGGGCTGGCGCGGCGGGCCTGGGCCGATGCCGACCGTTTCGGGCTGCGCGGCGGCGCCGGCAACTCGCACGAGCTGCGAGGCCACATCACGCGCCTGCGTGCGGCCTTCCAGACGACCGACGACCCAGAGCGGCGCAAGAAACTACGTGAACGCATCGGCGTGCTGATCGGCGGCGCGGCAGTCCTGTGGGTCGGCGGCGCGACCGAGGCCGAGTTGAGCGTCCGCATGGAGCTGGCGGAGCGATCGGCCGAAGTCCTGCGCGGGGCCATGCGTGAGGGCGTTGTCCCCGGGGGCGGCGCGGCGCTCATGGCGTGCCGGCGGCCGCTGCGCGAACACCTGGCACAATGCGACGACACAGACGAACGGGCCGCTTACCGGATCTTGATCCGCGCCCTGGAGGAACCTGCGCGTGTCCTGGCCGAAAACTCCGGTTACAACCCGAGTTCGGTCATCGCTGAAATGGATCTGCTTGGCCCCGGCTACGCCTTCGATATGCGGCCCGGCCGCATGGTGGACGTGGAGCAAACCGGGCTTGCGGATGTGGCGTCCGTCCTCCGCATGGCGATCACCGGCGCGGTCAGCAGCGCGGCCCTGGCGCTCACGACCGGGGTCATCGTACATCATAAACGATAAAGATTATCATTGAAAGAGATGGAACTGGTGACCGAAAACGACTTTCAGGATGTGGTTCATGCGCTTGCCCTCTCGCCGGGCTTTGCGCAGGATGGCGTGGCCCTCGCGGCGTGTGCGTCAGGCCTCTACAAATCGCAGGACAGCGGGCAGACATGGGCGTCCGCCTACGGTTCGCTTGATCTTGGCGCGCGGCTTGCCACGCCCGCAGTGGCGATCTCGCCGGCGTTTGCGACCGACCGCACGGTCTTCGCGGGCGTGAGCGGCGCGATCCTGCGATCTCAGGATGGCGGCGCGACCTGGGAAGCCAGCAGCCTGCCCACCCCCGAACCATTGGTGTCGTGCCTGGCGATTTCCCCAAACTATGCCGACGATCAGGTGGTGCTGGCGGGCACCATCGAGGATGGCGTTTTCCGGTCGGCCGATCGCGGCGCACATTGGATGCTGTGGAATTTCGGCCTCTACGACCTCCACATCCTGGCGCTGGCCCTGTCGCCCAACTTCGAAGAAGATGATACAGTGTTCGCCGGCGTCGAGTCCGGCGTCTTTCGCAGCACGACCGGCGGCCGGGCCTGGCGCGAGCTGCCCTTCCCCGACGATCTGGCCCCCGTGCTGAGCCTGGCGGTTTCCCATGCCTACCAGTTCGATGGCGTGGTGTTCGCCGGCACCGAGTCCAACGGCCTGTACAAATCCGCCGACCGCGGCCAGAGTTGGGTGCGCCTGGGGGCCGATATCATCACCGAATCGGTGAATCAGATCGTCCTGGGGCCGCACTATCCGGCGATCCCCCACCTGCTCGTGCTGACCTCGGATGGACTCTTCTTTTCGCATGACGCCGGCGCATCGTGGACGCCCTGGCCGCTCGACCTGCCGGAAGGCCTGGAAGCCGTCGCGGTCGCCGCGCCCGGCGCATTCGATCCCGGCGCCCCGCTTCTGATCGGGACCGCCGATGGCCGCGTGATCCGACTGAACTGATCCCAGGAATCCGCCTCACGGCCCAAACGCATTCTTGACAAAACCGGATAGTAGGTGTATTAAGGACATTACACGTGTAATGTGACACGTGCCTCCCAATCGGTGGTCAAGGTCGAGCACTGCATGAAGTCTCCGACGCAAACTGATGTCGCGCACTTGGCTGGTGTTTCACGGGCCACCGTCTCTTATGTGTTGAGCGGCCGCACGGGCGGCTCGATTGCCACTGCCGAGGATACCCGGCGGCGCATCATCCAGGCCGCTGCTTCGCTGGGCTATGAACCGAATGCAGCGGCACGTTCGCTACGCTTAAGTGAGAGCAAAACCATCGGGCTATTGGTGCCCGATACAGGCAACCCGTACTATTGGTCACTCCTGCAAGGCGCCGAAACCGAGGCGCACTCGTGCGGCTACGATATCCTGCTTGTCAATACGGCTCTGGATCCCATTCGTGAACGCGAGGCGGTGCGCGCGGTCTTGCGCCGCCGTGTGGATGGCCTGCTGATCATCCTGGCCTTTCATGATCGCGTGGCCGAAGAGGTGCGCAACGTCATCGGACGCCGCAACGCGGTGGTCTTGATCGGCGACGCGGCAACGATTGATACCAATGTGGATTCCGTGCGATCAGACCATGCGGGGGGCGGTGTGCAGATGATGGCGCACCTCCTGGCGCTCGGTCATCGCCGGATCGGTTTTGTGTTCGGGGTGGCAGGTCCGCCGCTCGGCCAGGAACGGCTGACGGCGTACCGCCATGCCTTGCGAAGCGTCGGCGTCTGGGATACGGACGAATTGGTCGAACGGTGCGGCGTCACGATCGAAGAAGGACATCGGGCGACGCAGCGGCTCCTCGATCGTTTGCCCCGCCCCACCTCCATCCTGGTCATCAACGATCTGTTGGCCATGGGCGCACTCCGCGCGGCCCACGAACGCGGTTTGCGCATCCCGGAAGATGTTTCAGTTGCCGGGTTCGATGATATCGCGATGTCAAGTTATGTCAATCCGCCGCTCACGACGGTATGCGTCCATGCTGAAAAAGTGGGCCGTACCGCGATGCGCCTGTGTCTTGACCGCATGCGCGATCCCGAACACCCGATCCAATCCGTGTGCCTGCCGGCCGAGTTGGTGTGCCGGGGATCTACCGGGCCAGCGCCCACGGCAATGATGTGGGAACGTGAAGGCGACGGCGCACACGGGCAACCGGCTGATTCTGAACCGTTGTTCGTACAAGGGCGGCCGGAACTGGCAGAATGCCACATGTGATCCGCAAAAGGAGGTGGTGCGAACTGACTGAAAGCCCAAACAGATTCCTCAGCCGTACGCTATCAGCAAATCGGACTATCCTCAATCACCCAATCAAGGAGAAAGGGAGACATGTTTAAACGTTACTGGTGGTCTATCGTCATCGTGCTGGCTATGGTGCTCTCCGCCTGCGGCGGAGCTGCCACACCAGCCCCCGCCCCCGCCAAGGCCGAGCCAACCAAGGCCCCGGCCGCGGTTGAGCCGACCAAGGCCCCGGCGGCCGCTCCTGCGGCAACCAAAGCCCCTGAACCGACCAAGGCCCCGGCCTCGGCTGAACCGACCAAGGCTCCGGCGGCGGCCGCGCCGGCCAGCAAGTACAAAGAAGCCCCGATGCTGACTGACTTGG
>CAZYHE010000438.1:0-4583 GCA_964647225.1 uncultured Anaerolineales bacterium | reverse complement strand
CATGAACACACTCACATCAAACACCCGCGCCGCCCTCGTCACCGGCGCGGGGCGCGGGATCGGCCGGGGGATCGCGTTGGCGCTGGCCGGCCGCGGCTGGGCCGTGGCGATCAACTATCGCGGGAACGCCGAGGCCGCGCAGGAGACCGCCCAGGCCGTGTCGGCCGCGGGGGGCCGGCCGCTCCTCGTCCAGGCCGACATCGCCGCGACCGCCGACCGGGCGCGCCTCCTGGATGCGACGCTGGCCGCGTTCGGCCATCTCGACCTGCTGGTGAACAACGCCGGCATGGGGCCGCGGCAGCGCGTGGATCTCCTGGAGACGAGCGAAGCCTCCTACGACGAAGTGCTGGCGGTCAACCTGAAAGGCCCGTTCTTCCTGGCGCAGGCCGCGGCCAAAGTCATGCTCGCCCAGCTCCAGGCCGGGGCCAGCTACGCGCCGAAGATCATCAACATCGGCTCGATCAGCGCGTACACCGCCAGCATCAGCCGGTCGGAGTATTGCCTGTCGAAGGCCGGGATGGCGATGATGACGCAACTCTTCGCCGACCGCCTCGCCAACGCAGGCATCAACGTCTACGAACTGCGGCCCGGCATCATCGAAACCGACATGACCAGCGTCGTCAAAGGCAAATACGACGCGCTGATCGCCGACGGCCTGACCCCCATCCGCCGCTGGGGCCAGCCCGAAGATGTCGCCGCGGCCGTCGTCGCCATCGCCGAAGGCTACCTGCCCTTCTCCACGGGGGAAGTCATCAACGTGGACGGCGGGTTCCACCTGCGGCGGTTGTGAGATGTGGACAGTTTACGACATTGGGACAGAACCGGCCAAGGCGGGAGACCGCCCAACCTACCAATCTACCAACCTACCCGTTGAGGTAACCCATGCCACCCACCCGCCGTCTTTCCGACATTCACGCCACGCTCGCCATCATCAAGACCGCGAACGTCGGCCGCGAGGAATATCTCGACTACATGACCTTCCGAGCGAACACCCGGCCGCTTTTCACCGAGCCGTTCGGCCCGATCATCGGGCTGAAGGAGGAGTGGGCGGCGCAGGGCGCGTCGCCGGAGGAGATCAACATGTCTGCCTTCGGCTACCGCCACCCCGCCGAGGGGCGCATCCCCGTCCACACCGGCTGGCTGGGCGGGCCGGAGGAGGAGATCCTGGAGGAGACGGACGATGAAATCATCGCTCGCGACCACTACGGCCGCCGCGTCAAGCTGCCGAAAGGCTTCGCCACCATCGCCCTGCCGCTCGATTATCCCGTGCGCACGATGGACGATTGGCTGAAGCTCAAACATCACTACGAGTTCTCCGAAGACCGCTTCGAACCGGGCTGGGAGGAGGCCGCGCGGGAACACCTGGCGGCCGGCCGCATCGTGTCGGTCTCGATCCCCGGCGGCTTCGACGAGGCGCGCGAGCTGATGGGCGATGCCGAGGTGTGTATGGCCTACTACACCCAGCCGGAGCTGATCCGCGACATCCTCCAGACCATCGGCGACACCGCCTACCGGGTGCTCGACCGGGTCTCCGCGGCGGTGCAGGTGGATCAACTGACGGTGCATGAGGACATGGCGGGCCGGGCCGGGCCGCTCATCGGCCCGCGGCAGATGCGGCAATTCATCGTGCCCTACTACCGCCGGATCTGGGATCTCGTGCGCAGCCGTGGCGCGCGCCTCTTCTGGATTGACTCCGACGGCGATATCACGCCGATCCTGCCGCAACTGATCGAGGGCGGGATCAACGTGATCTTCCCGGTGGAGCCGGTGGGCGGGATGGATGTCGTCAAGCTGCGGGAGCAATACGGCACGCAACTCGCCTTCATCGGCGGGCTGGACAAGCACGTCCTGCGCCGCAGCCACGCGGAGATCGTCGCCGAGTTGGAATATCGGATCCCGCCGATGGTGCGCTCCGGCGCGTGCATGTTGGGGCTGGATCACCGCATCCCGAACGGTACGCCGATCGCCGCGTATCGGTTCTATCACGCGAAGGCGTGGGAGATCCTGGAACGGGAAGCAGCCAAGTTGCGTGAGTGAAATAACTCGCTTGTGGAGGAATCTGTGAAGTTTGTACCGATGGCGGAGCTTTTGCAAGACGCCAGCAGCCGGGGGTATGCCGTCCCGGCCTTCTGCATTTGGAGCATGGATGAGCTGGCTGTGACATTGCGCGTGGCGACCGAGTTACGCGCGCCGTTCATTATCATGGCAAGCCGGTTCGAGTTCATGCTGATGTCGCCCACGATGTATGCGGATTGCGCACGAGCGCTGATGCGCCATTTCGCTGTGCCGGTCGCGTTACACCTGGATCATGGCGAGTCGTTGGCGCAGGTCAAAGCCTGCCTGGACGCCGGTTTCACATCCGTGATGCTCGATTATTCTGCGCGGCCGTTCGCGGAGAACGTGGCCGGTCTGCGCCAGGTGAGCGCGCTGGCGCGCCCGCTGGGCGTCACTGTGGAGGGCGAGCTGGGCCATGTGGGCAAAGCCGACACCGTGACGGCGGAAGGTGAAGGCGATTCGACGCTGACTTTGCCCGAAGACGCCGCCCGCTACGTCGAGGAAACGGGCGTGGATGCGCTGGCGGTCTCCATCGGCAACGCCCACGGGCAATACACGCGCTTGCCGCAGTTCGACTTTGCCCGCCTGGCCGCGATTCGCGCCGCCGTGCGCGTGCCGCTGGTCCTGCACGGCGGGTCGGGCACGCCCGATGCCGATCTCAAGCGGGCCGTCTCCCTGGGCATGGCGAAAGTCAACGTCGCGACCGATCTGACCGTGGCGATGCGCCAGGGGCTGAAAGCCGAGCTGGCGCTGGCCCAACCGCGCTGGCTGCCGCATTCGCTCAACCTCGCGGTGGAGGGGGTGGTTCCCACGGTGGAACGCTGGTTCCACCTGACCGGCGCGGTCGGTCGCGCCTGAGCACTGCGCAACACAGAATCAAAACATCGAGGATTGAGACCATGACCTATCGTCGCGTTGCCATGCTAAGGACGCCTGCTCAATTTCGGGAGCACGTGGGCGGGCTGGGAATTGACCTGCCGTTCGATGAACAGATCGAGACCGGGCCGGACGCGCCGCTGGCGCAGCCTTATACCTTGCCCGGCGGCTTCACCATCGGCAACCGCTGGTGCGTCCTGCCGATGGAGGGCTGGGACGGCACGCTCGATGGCCGCCCCTCGGAGCTGACCACCCGGCGGTGGGAGCGGTTCGGCCTCAGCGGGGCCAAGCTGATCTTCGGCGGCGAAGCGACCGCGGTGCGCCACGACGGCCGCGCCAATCCGAACCAGCTCGTCATCAACGAGGAGACGCTGCCCGACCTGATCCGCCTGCGCGAGACGCTGATCGCCGCGCACGTCGGGAGTTTCGGGGCCGACAGCGCAAAGGATCTCTACATCGGGTTGCAGCTTACCCACTCCGGCCGCTTCTCCCGGCCCAACGGCAAAAGGCTGGAGCCGTGGATCCTCTACCCACACCCGGTGCTCAACCGCAAGTTCGGGTTGCCCGCCGACTACCCGGTGATGACGGACGATCAGATCAGCCGGCTGATCGAGGAGTTCGCGGCCGCGGCCACCCGCGCCCAACGCGCCGGGTATCACTTCGTGGATGTGAAGCACTGCCACGGTTACCTGGGCCACGAGTTTCTGAGCGCCTTCGACCGGCCCGGCAAGTACGGCGGCAGCTTCGAGAACCGTACCCGCTTCCTGCGCGAGGCGGTCGCGGCGATCCGCGCCGCGGCGCCGGGTCTGGCGATCGGCGTGCGCGTCAGCGCGTTCGACTTTGTGCCGTTCCGCCCCGGCCCGGACGGGACCGGCGTGCCCGAAACATGGGGCGACGGGCCGTATCGCTGGGCGTTCGGCGGGGATGGCACGGGCCAGGGGATTGACCTGACCGAGCCGAAGGCGTTCCTCGATCTGCTGGCGAAACTGGACATCTCGCTCGTCTGCATCACCGGCGGCAGCCCCTACTACGTGCCGCACATCCAGCGTCCCGCGCTCTTCCCGCCCTCCGACGGCTACCAGCCGCCCGAAGACCCGCTCGTCGGCGTCGCCCGGCAGATCGCGGTGACGGCCGAACTCAAGCGCCACGCGCCGCAGCTTGGCGTCGTCGCGTCGGCGCTCTCCTACCTCCAGGAGTGGCTGCCCAACGTCGGGCAACACCTGGTGCGCGCCGGCGCGGCCGATTTCATCGGCCTGGGCCGGATGGTGTTGAGCTACCCGGAGATGGCCGCCGACTCGCTGGCGGGCCGGGCGTTGCAGCGCAAGCACATCTGCCGCACCTTCAGCGATTGCACCACCGCCCCGCGCAATGGGCTGGTGTCGGGGTGCTATCCGCTGGATGAGTTCTACAAGGCGCGGCCAGAGGCGGCAAAGCTCGAAGAAATGAAACGTCCGAGACCGGGCGATTGAAATCGCGGCTGATGGGCCTGCGGCCGGACGTCCACCTGCGTGGACGTGATTCCAGTCGGCGCAGGCCGACTTGGCGGCGCAACGCCCCTTCGCCCCGAATTCCATTCGGCGGCCACCAAACAGAGGCAATCATGACAACTTACCTGGATCTCGGTATCTTCAGCGATTGGGTTGACGAGGCGC
>CAZYHE010000437.1:0-4603 GCA_964647225.1 uncultured Anaerolineales bacterium | reverse complement strand
TAGGCCGCGCCCTCGGTCGTATTGACAGTGACAAGCTCGACGTTCATCACGTCCGCCAGGATCTGCCGCCAGAGCGCGCTCTTGGCGCCGCCGCCCGCCACACGCACCTGGGTGATCGGTCCGGCCGAACGGATCAGCTCCATGCTGTCGCGCAGGCCGAACGCGACCCCCTCCAGGACAGCGCGCGTCATGTGTGGCTGGGTGTGGCGGACGGTCAGGCCGACGAACGCGCCGCGCGCCAGCGGGTCGGGATACGGCGTGCGCTCGCCGGTGAGGTAGGGCAGGAAGAGGAGACCTTCCGCGCCAGGCGAAACATCGCCGGCCGGCGCAACCACATCGTCAAAGGAGACGCCGGGCGCCAATGTGTCGCGATACCAGCGCAGCGACCCAGCCGCCGAGAGCATCACGCCCATCAGGTGCCACATGCCGGGGACGGAATGGCAGAAGGCGTGCAGTCGGCCCTGGGGGTCGAAATAGGGGGAATCGGTCGTGGCGAACACCACGCCCGAGGTGCCCAGGGCCAGCGACACGATGCCGGGCGTCACGGCGCCCGTCCCCACCGCGCCCGCCGCCTGATCCCCGCCGCCGGCCATCACCGGCGTGCCGGCCCGCAGTCCCGTGAGCGCCGCGGCCTCGGCGGTCACGGCGCCGGTGATCTCCGGCCCCTCATACGGGGTCGGCAGCCACGCGGTCGGGATTTCCAGCAGATCGAGCAATTCCGGCGCCCAGGTGCGCTGCTTCAGGTCGAACAACAGCATCCCCGCGCCGTCGGCCTTGTCCACCGCGTAGCCGCCCGTCAACTGGAAGCGCACGTAGTCCTTCGGCAGCAGGATATGCGCGGCGCGGGCATAGACTTCCGGCTCATGTTTGCGCACCCAGAGGATCTTCGGCGCGGTGAAGCCGGTGAGCATCTTGTTGCCGGTGAGGGCCAGCAGCCGGTCGAAGCCGATGCGTTCGGTGATCTCGTCGCACTCGGCGCCCGTCCGCTGGTCGTTCCACAAGATCGCGGGCCGCAGCACCCGGTTCTCCCGGTCGAGCAGCGTCAGGCCGTGCATCTGCCCGGTCAGGCCCACCGCGCGGACATCCGCGCCGGTCGCGCCCGCCTCGGCCAGCGCCCGGCGGATGCTCTCGGCCGTGCCCGCCCACCACTCGTGCGGGTCCTGCTCGGACCAGAGGGGGCGCGGAGTCGAGACGTTCAGCGCGGTGGATGCGCTGGCGACCACCGTGCCGTTTTCGTCAATCAAGAGCGCCTTCGCGCCCGTCGTTGATACATCTATTCCCAAAAAGAGCATTCGTGCGGTCATGGCTTACCTCGCTGGAGCTTTGGCGGCTTGCGACGCCCGGATCAGCTTTGTGAAGATCAGATACATTATACCCCAAGCCGGCGAGACATGCAGAAATTGCCGGGCGCGTCCTTTTGCGCGCAGGCTGCCGGGCTTGGCAAATGCGCCAAGCCCGTGTATCATTTAGCGCATTATTCCGGGGTCTGGCGGGGCCGCCCCGTTGTGGAGTGCGTGAATCGTGATACATGACCTGGCAAACAGACGATTTCGAGCTTTCTGGCTGGCGGCGTTCCTGGCGTTGAGCCTCGGCGGGTGCGCGCTGGAGCGTGCGGCGGTGAGCCAGCGGGTCGCGCCGACCGCCGCGCCATCCGCGACGCTCGTGCCGACCTTCACCCCGCAGCCCACATCGCCTCCCGCCGCCGCGCCGACCGCGCTCCCGGCGACCGGCGTCACCCAAGAGGGGCGCTTTCGCTCGGCCGCGCTGGAAGCCGACGTGCGTTATGTCGTCTACCTGCCGCCCGATTATGCCCAGACCGGCCTTCGTTATTCTGTCTTTTATCTGCTCCACGGCAAAGGTGGCGGCATGAATGAATGGCTACACGTAAAAGCTGATCTGGATCGGCTGATCGCGGCCGGCAAGATGCCGCCTGTGATCGCGGTGCTGCCCGATGCCCCGTTCAGCCACCGATCGAGCTACTATGTGGACTCGAGTTACGCAGGGAACGATGCCATCCCGCGCGGCGAAAAAGTCGAGACGGCGCTTACGCGTGATCTGATCGCGCACGTGGATGCGACCTATCGCACGATTGCCGCACGCGACGCCCGCGTGATCGGCGGTCTCTCGATGGGCGGTTGGGGCGCGCTGCGCTTTGCGTTGGCCCATCCCGACCGCTATCGAGCCGCGATTATCCTCAGCCCCGCGGTCTACATCCCGACCCCGCCGGCCGAATCGGGCATGCGCGCCCTGGGCGCGTTCGGCAAGGGCGCCACGCTCTTCGACGAGGCCACCTACACCGAAAAAAACTACCCGGCGCTGCTGGAGAAGGTTTTCCGGCCGGCGCGCTTGCCCCTGGCGCTCTTTATCGCGGCCGGCGACGACGAGCACCACTACGCCCGGCCCGAGGACCAGGAGCACGACATGGATCTGGAGGCGCACCGCCTGTACAATACCGTGATCCGCGTCCCCAACATGGCCGCCGAACTGCGCATCCTCCAGGGCGGACACAGTTGGGAGGTCTGGCGGCCCGCGTTCATCGAAGGCGCGGCGTATGTGGCCCAGTTCATCCAGGCGCCGATCGGCCAGTAACCCACCGCGCCCTCATTTTGACGCCCGGTCAATTCAGCGTACAATGCGCAAGACCTTTCGTAGCGAGACCTTTGAGGTCTGCGAGACCTCAAAGGTCTATTGTCATACACGGAGACAAATTCATGGCAACCCACCCCACAGAGAAACAGATCAACGACGCGTATACGTTGGCGCGCGAGCGGTACGCCGGGCTTGGCGTAGACACCGACCGGGCATTGGCGACCCTGTCCGACATTTCGATCAGCCTGCACTGCTGGCAGGGCGACGATGTCGGCGGGTTCGAGGCGCCGGGCGGCGAGTTGACGGGCGGCATTGCGGCGACCGGCAATTATCCCGGCAAGGCTCGCACCGCCGACGAGCTACGCCGCGACCTGGATCTGACCTACGGCTTGATCCCCGGCAAGCATCGGCTGAACCTGCATGCGATCTACGCCGAGACCGGCGGCCGCAAGGTTGAGCGGGATGCGCTGCAGCCGGAGCACTTCGCGGGCTGGGCCGATTGGGCCAAGGCCAACGGCCACGGGCTTGACTTCAACCCGACCCTCTTTTCGCACCCGATGGCTGCCACCGGCATGACCCTCGCCTCTTACGACGCGGGCGTCCGCAAGTTCTGGGTGGATCACTGCATCGCCTGCCGCAAGATCGGTGAACATTTCGGCCGCGTCCTGGGCGATCCCTGCGTCACCAACATCTGGATTCCGGATGGCTCCAAGGATATCCCCGTGGATCGCAAGACCCCGCGCGAGCTGTTGAAGGGTTCGCTCGATGCGATCCTGGCCGAGAAGGTGGATCGCCGCTTCAACCTGGATGCGGTCGAGGGCAAGCTCTTCGGCCTGGGTGCAGAGAGCTACACCGTCGGCTCGGCCGAGTTCTACCTGGGCTACGCGGTGACGAACAAGGTGCTGCTTTGCCTGGATTCGGGCCACTTCCACCCCACCGAAACGATCTCCGACAAGATCTCAGCCGCGCTGGTCTACCTGGACGAAATCCTGCTCCACGTCAGCCGGGGCGTGCGTTGGGACAGCGATCACGTGGTGATCCTCTCGGACGACCTGCAGGCGATCATGCAAGAGGTGGTGCGCGGCGATTACGTCAACCGGGTACACATCGGGCTGGACTACTTCGACGCCAGCATCAACCGGGTGGCCGCGTGGACAATTGGCACGCGCGCCGCGCTGCGCGGGCTGTTGATGGCGCTGCTGGAGCCGATGGCCCAACTGCGCGACCTGGAAGTGAGCGGTGACTTTTCAGGGCGGCTGGCGCTGCTGGAGGAACTCAAGGGGCTGCCGTGGGGCGCGGTGTGGGATTACCACTGCCTGCGGCAAGAGGTGCCGGTCGGCAATCGCTTCATGGATGATGTGCGCGCCTACGAGAAGCGGGAGCTGGCGGGGCGCGGGTAAACCTGACCCGGCCAAGCCGAAATCGGACAGGATGTACAGGATGAACAGGATCGAAAAACGGAAATCATCCTGTATGTCCTGTTCATCCTGTCAAATCCGACCTTTTCCTTGAGTTGGAAACAGATCAACCGCCCAGGGTGGCGACCATCACCGCCTTGATCGTGTGCATACGGTTCTCGGCCTGATCCCAGACGATCGAACGCGGCGACTCGAACACCTCCTCCGTCACTTCCATCGCGTCCAGGCCGAACTTCTGGAAGATCTGCTCCCCGATCTTCGTCTCCCGGTTATGGAACGCGGGCAGGCAGTGCATGAACAGCACGTGCGGGTTGCCCGTCAGCGCCAGCAGCGCAGCGTTGACCTGGTACGGCTGGAGCAGCTTGATGCGCTCGGCCCACACGCTGTCCGCCTCGCCCATCGAGACCCACACATCGGTGTGGACATAGTCCACCCCCCGCACGCCTTCGGCCACATCTTCGGTCAGGGTCAGCCGGGCGCCGGTCTGCGCGGCGATGGCGCGCGCCTGGGCGATCAGCGCGTCCTGCGGCCAGAGCGCGGCCGGCGCACACAGCCGCACATCCATCCCCAGCTTGCACCCGCCGATCATCAGCGAG
>CAZYHE010000436.1:0-4605 GCA_964647225.1 uncultured Anaerolineales bacterium | reverse complement strand
GCTGACCGGATCCAGATCGGCCCCCATGACTGGCGCCGGCGCAAGCGGCGCCTCCTGCGCGGCGGATGCATCGGTCAGCCAGATCATCTTCGATTCGTAAGGGGCGAAGCATAGCGAGAGATGGATGCCGCTCTCGCTGGGTTCACCGGGCAGTCGGCTCATGCGGCCCGTCCAGAGATCGAGGAGCACGGCCGACGTGCCAGGCACGTGCGAAGTGCCTGGCACGTGACCACGCAAAGTCACATCCACCACGCGTTCCTCCCGCGTTCGGTTGCGCAGGAAGAAAAACTCGCTGCCGTCCGCACGATCTACCTTGTGGATGAAGCCGAGGTGGGGCTGCGCGGCATCGTAGTGTAGTTCGGGCTGCACGCCTGCGACCTGGAGCGCCGCCAGGACGGCCGCCGCGTCCGCGCAGTCCGGGCCAGGGATGCCTGCGACGGCGTCACGCACCGCCAGATCGCGCGCCGCGTGATCGAAGTAGCCGGGGTTGCGGTCGGGCCGGCCGCCGGCGAAGAGCACCGGGATGCCCGCGGCCGCGATCTCCCGCAGCTTCGCCGCGGCTTCGACGGTCAGATGCGGCTCGCGATAGAGGATCAGCGCCTCGAACGCCGCCTCGCCCATCACGACCGCCTTGCCCTCGATGCGCGCGCACAGCAGCCGGTCTTCGTTGAAGTAGATCGGGTAATGGCCGGCCGCCACCAGATCGGCCGCCAGCCCCGCGCTCTCCTGAATCCACTTCCGGTCGCCCGTCACAGCCGGGTTCGATGGCATAATCAGCTCGGCGATGCGGTTCGCCTTCGGCATCTGCGCGTCCTGCTCATCCAGCACCCCCTGCACCAGCTCCTCCCGGATGTAGTTGCCGTTGGGGTAGTCGAAAAGCTGATAGAAGATGCCGACGCGCGTGCTAGTGCGGCTATTTTGCAGGAGATATTGCGCACGCGCCGCGTACCCGTTGAGCGCGGGCGACGCGCCGGCGCTCAGCGGATCGTTCTCGCTCATGTCGGAGGAGAAGGTCATCATGGCCGCGTGCGGCGACGCGAATGGGTGATAGCCCGGCGCCGGGGAACCGGGGTGGTGGTAGGGGAAGCCGTGATAGATCACCTGGTTGATACCCGACTCGAAAAGCCGATCAATGCCGACGCGCCACTTGAGCGGGGTGGTCATGTACGCGCGGCCCTGCCACACGAGGGTCTCGGCGGTGACGATCGGCCGGCCGTAGAGCGTGCCCGCCGCGCCGGCCAGCTTCAGGAAGTTGAGCGCGCCGCCGCCGTAAAGCTGCTCGGTCTCGGGGATATCGGAGTAGCCCAACATGCCGAGCGGATCGGCCAGCATCCCGTAGCCCTGGACGCGGCTTTGGAGGCCGTTGGCGTGCGCCCAGTCGGCCATCGGCTGGATGAATTCTTCGATGAATAGCTCCGAAATGGTGCGTTGAAAATCGTACCGCATCCGCCGGCCCGCGTCGCCGGGAAAGTCGAAGTTAGGCCGCCCCACCTCGTTGCCGTAGGACCAATAGCCCACATCCTTCAGCGGAATGTACATCGCGGGCAGATAGGGCGCGATGTCGTAGCCGCGGCGGCGCGCGAACTCCGCCAGGAAACCCGTCTTCCAATGCATCGGGCTGATCAACTCGAAGCTGTCGGTGAAGAATGCGCGGAAGGTCTTACCGAACTCCCCGCCGAAGCCTTCTCGCGCCCGGCCCAGAAACGCTTCGAGATGACGGGTCTCAGCCTCGTGATCGAAGTGATCCACCATCAGCGCGCGCTTGCCCGGCTCGGCGCGTGCGTCCATCAACGCCTGACTGCCGGCCGAGCCTTCGTAGACCGCGAAAACCTGCCACGTCCCGTCGGGCACGTCCCAGCGCAAGGCGCCAGCGGCGTCCACCCTGTCTGTCAGATCCACCATGCTGGCGAGATCGAGCTGCGTGCTGGCCTTCGCCTTCCACGAGCCGAACTCGCCCGGCCGGCCGAGGCACTTCCCGGCCACCACGCGCAGCAGCTTTTTGTCTTCGGGGATGAACTCGATCAGCTTCAAGCCCTTCATCAGCACCGGAATGACCCGGTCGAAGAAGGTGTACATGCGGAACGGCCGCAGCGCCGGGAGCTTCCCCTGCCACGCCCGCGGCCCCCGCACCGTCATCTGCCCGAAGAAGAGCGATTTGTGCGAATCCGCGACCGTGATATGCGTGCCGCCCGTGGGCCAGGCCGAGTTCTGGGTGATGTCAATGGTGATGCCGCGCTTCGTGGCCGCCTCGACCACGCGCCGCATCATCTGATAATGATACGGCTGCATGAAGCGGTGCGTTCGGGCCGCGCGGCCGGGGTCACGCCGGGCGAGGTCGGTAGGCAGGCCGATGGCGAACGGCTGGATCTCTGCGCCGCCGATGCCGAGCCGATCCATCTCATCCAGCTCGCGGATTAGTTCATCCTCGCGCACATCGAGGCCGGGCCACCACCAGCGCACCATCGGGCGGGCGGTTTTGGGGGGATTGTGGAAATGCTGCTTATCCATGAACACACTCCTACCCAACCACCTCATCAATCACCCGCCGCGTCAGCTTCACCCACTCGCGCACGCGCGTTGGATCGCCCTGCACCGTCTCCACATCCTTCAGCGTGATGTCGGTGTGACACGCCTGGCACGCCCGCAGATCGCGGCGCAGGATGCGCAGGATGCGGTCGGGGTCGAAGCCATAGCCCACCATGTCGGTCGGACTGGGGCGATAGGAGAGCACGTAATCCGTGCCGATCTGTTCGGCGCATTTGGCCGCGTCGGCAAAGGGGGAGACGGCGATGCGGCGCAGGTTGGGGATCTGGCGCAGGATGCCGATCTTCTTGGTCAGGTCTTCGCAGCAGCCGTAGGCGGCCAGGCCGAACTCCTTCAGGATCGGGATCTGGTATTGCAGCAGGAACTCGTCATGCTTCTTTGGGCCGACGAGCGCGAACTCCTGCGCGGCCATGTAGCCCCAAAGCTGCTTGCGCTTGATCCCGTTCACATTGGCCGCCGGATCGGGCAACTCCTCGGCGTAAAACATCGCCTGATTCTGGTGCGCCGAGAGGCTCCAATCGCCCGCGGCCTCGGCCTGCTCGTGCGTCCGCAGGATGCCATCGCGCATGAAGCCGGCCAGCCGGTGCAGCCACGCGGGCCGGTCGCTCATGTCGAGCATGAAGTTCTCGATCCCGCGCAGATGGCCCAGGTCGGTGGAGATGTCGCCGGTCCACATCCTGTAGGCCGGGCCGCGATCAATGTTGATCGTGATCAGGTCGCCGATGGCGTCATGCAGGCGGCTGGCGTTGGTCGCGGTCGCGGCTTCGTCAATCTCGTGCCAGGGGGGTCGCAGCTTCTCGATATCGGCCGCGGTTTTGAGCGGGTAATCTACTTTGTACGATCCGCCCTCATCATCGGTGCGATGCCGCTCACCGCTGACGCCCCACCCGCTGCACCGGTAAGTCGCGTGCAGCGTCACCCACGGCTCGAAGATCGAATCATCCGCCAGGCTGTCCCAGAAGAGCTGATTGCGGAAGAAGTTCTCGAAGTGCCGGAAGAACGGATCCTGGCAGTCGAGCTGCGATTCCGGCATCTCCTTCCACGCGAACGCGCGGGTGTAGATCAGCGGCCGCGTCCACTTCAAGCTGTTATGTCTACGCCACAGGTTGCGGCGTTCGTCCATTTCGGGCCGCGCGCACACTTCCATGTAACGCGCGGCCAGGTCGCGGAGGATGGTTCGATCGGTGGTCGGCATCACAACCACCCCTCCAACTGCGCCAGCAATCGCGTGTATTCGATGAAGTTCGGCCACGAGATGTCGGGCGGGACGCCGTGATCGCAGCTTGGGATGAAGCCGCCGTCGGCGATCAGCGGCGCGACGCGCAGCACTTCGTCACGCATCACCTGACCACCGGCCGCCATCGCCCGCTTGTCCACCCCGCCGATGTAGGCCATCTGCCGGCCGAACTGCTGGCGGAACGCGTTGATGTCGTTCCCCGCCGCCACCTCGATCGGGTCGCACACGGTGATCCCCGACTCGATCCAGATCGGGATCAGGTGCGGGATGTAGCCGTCCGAATCCATGTCAATGATCGCGTCGCCGTAGGATTTGAGCACGTCGCGCCAGGCGAAGTAGGTCGGCTGGAGGAAACGCCGCGTCATGCGGGGGGAGATCATGCTGTGGGCCTTGTAGGCCATGTCTTCGGAGGTGCGCAGGATGTCGAGGCGCACCCGGCGCAGCAGCGTTTCGAGCACCGCCGTGGTGAACTCGGTCCAGGCCGCGGCCATGTCGGTCACGAGTTGGGGATCGTTGATCATCATCTCACACAGCGGCTCCATCCCCACCCACTCGCGCATCTGCCAGAAGGGGCCGTTGATCGAGATCGTCACCGCCTTGTCCGACGCCTGCGCCGCCTCGGCCTTCGCCCAGAACTCCGGCGTGAAGCGCAGCGGGTCGGCCGGATCGTAGCGCCACTTGATCTTCTCTTCCCAATCCGCCCGGTTTTTCACCGGGAAGGCGTGCCAATGGCGGGTGACGAAGTCCTTGGCCGAGCGGATGTAGGTGTAATCAAACTGATCCGAGATCTCAGTGATCGCGCCCATCCAGTCCTGGACGATGTA
>CAZYHE010000435.1:0-4613 GCA_964647225.1 uncultured Anaerolineales bacterium | reverse complement strand
CCTCGGCATCCTTGATATCCACCACCCCCTGGGCCGTCACGCTGGTGGAGCTTGTCAGGACATTGACGTTGCGCCACTCGACGTTGTTGTCCCACGGGACCCACTGCGGCGCGCACTCCAGCCCGCGGTTGTAGGGGTCTTGCGGCGCGTCAATCACATCCTGCAGGCAGGTGTGGCCGCTGCGCGTGGGAACCCACGGCGCGCTGACGATACGCACCTCGCCCGGCAGCAGGTGGGTGAACGGGATCACGCCGATGGGCGCCCAACCGCCGCAGCGCACCCCCAGCGACGGCTCGATCCAGTAGACACTCACCGTGCCGGTGAAGACCGCGGTATTGCCCCGGTTGCGCAGCCGCACATAGACCGTGTTGGTCTGCCCCTTGATCGGGTCCTGGTGGATCAAGCCGCCATCGTCCACATTGCGCACCCACAGATCGGGTGACATGTACCAGTTGTCGTACCCGCTTGGCACGTCGCCGTTGTCGCTAGGATTGTCCTTGGTCCAGGCGTCCGCGATCTGCTGCGTCACCGTGATCGGCCGCGTGAGCGCGTCGTTGGCCCCGTTCTGATCGCCCGCCATGGTCACACGACAGTTCAGGCTGTAGACCCCCGCCTGCGTCGGCGTGAAGGGTGGGAAGGCGCCGGAAGCCCACAGCGCCGGCGACACCACTCCGAGCGACTGGGTCTGCTGATAGACGGGGCTACCGCCGCGAGTGATCGTGCAGACCACCGGCGCGGCTTGATCGGGCATCGCGCCCAGGTTGCGCACCGTCGCCATCGGCGTCAACGGCGTGTTGACCGGCGCTTCACCCGCCGGCGCCACGTCCACCATCGCCATGTCGTGCAGGCGGCCGGTCGGCTCGGTGACGGCGATCACCTGGTTGGGGGCGATCCCCGTCCGCGTCTCCACCCGGCCGGAAGGCCAGCGGATCTCGATCACCACCGGCCCGGTGTATGCGCCGAGGCCGAAGAGCGCCTCCGGCGCATCCTGGCTCAGATAGCTCGTGGAACCGGCGATCTGGCGCACCTGCTCCAGGCCGCCCGCCACCAGCCGCACGCGTGCGCCGATCCCCTGGACGTTGCTCAACGTCCCTTGCAGGCGCACCTTCAGCCAGGCCGGGGTCGCGTTGCCGGACCGCGCCACGTTGTTGCGGAAGAGGAAGTCGGGCGTGCCGCCGCCCCAAACGCCGCTGACCACATAGATGTCCGGGTCGCCGTCGTTGTCGTAGTCCCCCACCGCGCTGCCATCGCTGTCGCGACTGTCGCCCACCCCGCTCGCCAGCGTCACCTCGGTGAAGGTGGTGCGGTCGTTGCGGAAGAGCCGGTTGACGCTGTCCCGGCCGACCACGAAAAGATCCAGCCGGCCGTCCAGATTGTAGTCCAACCAGTTGCAGCCGGTGGCGTTGCCGGGCGCATAGCGCAGCCCCATCAGCGCCGCCACTTCGGTGAAGTAGTTGCCGCCTTCGTTGCGGTACAGCAGGTTGTACGCGTTGTTGTTGTTGGCGACGAAGAGATCCAGGTCGCCGTCGTTGTCGTAGTCGCCCCAGGCCGCGCCGTGGGCCGAACTGATCCCGCCCACCCGCGCCGACCCTGTGGCATCCCCGAAGTGGCCACCGCCCATGTTCCGGAATAGCCGGCTCGGACACCCATTGCAGGTGAAGTAAACATCCGGGAAGCCATCGTTGTTGTAATCCGCCCAAACGCTGGCGGTAGGCTTGAGGCCAGCCAGCCCGGCCGCCGCCGTCACATCGGTGAAGCCGCTGCCCGTGTTGCGGAAGAGCCGGCCGGCCGCGTAGTAGTCCAGCTTGCCGTCGCGGTCGAAGTCCACCCACGATGAGCCGGTCCAGTCCGCATCATTCTGGACTTTGGCGAACGGCAGGCTGCCGGGGTTGCGGTACACCTTGCCCCAACTCGACAGCAGATCCAGCTTGCCGTCGTTGTCGTAATCGCCCCAGCCGACCCCGCCATGATTCGAGATCGCATCCAGCCCGGCTGTCGTCGTCGAATCCGTGAAGACACCGGTCCGGTTGGTGAAAAGCGTGCCCCGGCCGACCGCCAGATCGAGCCAGCCGTCGCGGTTCCAGTCGCCCCACGCCGCGCCGTGCTCGCCGCTGCTGTTGCGCAGCCCGGCGGCCGCCGCGACATCGGTGAAGTAAGGGGTGATGACCGTCAGCGCGCCGGGCCGCGTCGCCGACTGGCCGTCCGGGTTGATCACAGTGATGGCGCGCGCCCCCAGCGTTGCGGTCGGCGCCACCGTGACGTTGATCCAGAGGGTGGTCGCGTTCTTGAACGTCACCCGATTGACCTGCACCCCGGCGCCGCTGAACTGCACGCGCGGCAGGTCAATGAAGCCCGCGCCTGTCACCTGCAGGTCGCCGGTGACGCCCGGCGACACCACCTCTGCGATCACCGCGTTGATCGCCGGGGGCGGCGGCGGCAGCGCGATCACCTGAAAGGCCGCGACGCGCGCGCCGGTCTGACCGTCGTAGTTGGTCACCCGCACCTCGCGCGGGCCGACCGCGGCCAACGGCGCGATATCCAGATACGCCTTCACCTGGTGCCGATTGAGATACATCACCTGGGTGACGTTGATGCCCGCGCCGAAACTGACGGTCAGCGGCGGATTGTCCCGGAAGAAATCCCCGTTGATCGTCACGGCCAACTGCCGCGCCCCCGGCACGGAGCTTGCGGGCGACACATTCGCGACGACCGGCGCGGGCGCGCTGAACTCGCTGGAGTTCCCCGCGGCGTCGGTCGCCGTAGCATGCACGTTCGGCCCCGTGAAGGCATGACCAACCGTGACTGCCCAGACGCCCGCTCCATTGGCGATGGTCGCACCTTCATACCAGCGCCCTTCGTCGTCGGCATCCGAGAAGACTTCCACGAGGCAACCCGCGCACGCCGTCCCGTTCGCGGCACCTGTGCCGGCGTTGGCCGCCAGCACGACGGGCGGTCGGACGCCACCGTTCGCGCCGCCGAGCAGCGAGATGCCATCCTCGACGAGCGAGCCATCCCCCACTAGGTCGCTGCCTACGCTGTCATAGACCCGGTTGCGCTGCAACAGGTTGCTCTCCACCCGCGCCCCACCGAGCGACCGGATCACAATCCCCTGGCCGTTGTGCGCGATCAGGTTGCCCTCGACCAGGTTGCCGTAACTCTCATCCCCCCCCGACACGCCAGACCTACCATAAAGATACACCCCGGCCCACCGCACGGCCCAGTTCGTCGCGCCAGCCAGGTTCGTGCCGACCGCATTGTTGCGATAGACGCCGCCGTGCGAACGGGCATAAATGCCGACATTGCCGCCGCCGAAAGCATTGCCTTCCACCAGAATTTGCTCGGCGAAATCGTACACATAGATGCCAACAGACTGGCCGGGCAACAGTGCGCTGCCCGCGGCGTTCGGGCCGAAGCTGTTGCCGATCACCGTGTTGTTGCGCGTCCCGCGATCATCGGTTTCGACCCCGCAGAAGCTGTTGCTGCTGAACAGATTGGCCTGCAACACATTGCGCCGCGCGCCGTCTTGCACGTCTGCGCCGCAATCATTGTTGGACAGCGCCGCCGTCCCGGCCCGATCTGTGCCGAACCGGTTGATGGTGAATCGGCCATCGTCCGACCCGTTGATCTCCAGACCGTCGCCGCTGTTGCCGCTGAAGAGGTTGTGATCCACCGTAGTGTAGGCCGCGCCATCACCCACGCGCAGGCCCGGCTGGTAGGTTTCCTTGGCCGACCAGCGCTCCAGCCCCTTCGGATCCGTGCCGAAGTGGTTGCCGCGCACGGTGTTGCTGATCGTCCCGACATGCTCGAGCACGGCGTTGGCCCAGCGCGCCCGGCCGAAGCTGTTGCCCTGGCCGTTCGGCCCCGCGCCCACTGCCCGGTCGCCGCCGATGGTGTTGAAGCTGGCGCCTTCCGCCAGGGACAGATTCATGTCACCATCAATCAGCGTCAGGCCGCGGATCACGTTGCCATCGGAGCGAATCTTGAGGCCGAGCGCGCGGCCGTCGGCATCCAGGATCACGCCCGCGTCGCTGGCGTCAATCGTGATGTAGCCCGCCTCCATGACCGGGAGCCACCCCCCGCCGGCCACCGCCTGCCCCTGGGCCGACGCCGGTCGGATCGTCGCCGGATCGTGGGGCGGGAAGATCACGGGATCGAAGACGATGCGGTCGCCGGGCAGCGCCCGCGCCAGCGCGTCAGACAGGCTGCCCGCGCCAGTGTCAGTGATCGTGGTGACGGTGATCGTGCCGCCCGCCCGCACGGTGAACGAGAACCGCACATCGTCGGCCGGCGAGCCGTCGCCCCGGCCATCTGCGTTGCTATCCAGCCCGCGGCCGGTCATGTCCTGGAGCGTCCCGCGCACCGTGACCGTGACCGTTTCGCCGACCTGGAGCACCCGATTCGGCAGGAAGCGCACGACGTTGAGGTCGGGGAAGGTGATGATCCGGCCGGTCAACGCGCCGCTGCGGCTGCCGACCACGGTCAGACTCGCGGCGGTCACGGTCGTCGGGCTGATGATCTCGCTGAAGGTCAGGCGCACGCCGGTGTTCGGCGCGGCCAATCCGCCCGCCGCGGGATAGCTGCTCTCGAGCCGCGGCGGCGCATCCACCAGCCGG
>CAZYHE010000434.1:1160-4620 GCA_964647225.1 uncultured Anaerolineales bacterium | reverse complement strand
TTGGGCCGCGCTCAACCCCAGAAAGAGGAGATAGAAGACCGCCACGCGCGCCAGACCCTTCGACTCCGCAGCCACAACCCGGCTGCTCCGCTCAGGATGCTCAGCCATGTTTGTCGCGCTGTGGTTTCGTAAGCCCCGAATCACGGGGATTGCGAGGGCCACGATCCAGCCCGCGACCGCGTAGCTCAGAAAGAGGAAGGTCTGCGGGTGGCCGGCCAGGAACGCGACCGCATAGGCCAGCGCCGCCCCCACCCACCACCGCCAGCGTGCGGGCGCGCGGAAGGCCCGCAGCAGCAGCCAGAGGATCAACGGCAGCCAGATCGCCGTGCGCAACACCGCCAGTTGGAGCGGCGGATAGCCGGTGAGGTAGCCGGAGAAGGCGAAAACGCCCCCGGCCAGGAACGCCGCGCGGCGGTTCTGGAGCAGGTCGCGCGCGAGCGCATAGGTGAAACACCCGGCCAACGCGACGTGGAGCACCGCCTCGACCTGGAGCCAATAGAGTCGCGCCGCCGGGCTGTCCCACGGCAACGTCAGTGCCAGCAGCAGGTTGCTCACGGGATAGAAGACGGCCGCCTGCACATCGGCCAGGAAGGGATGTCCCGCATAGGTGAACGGATTCCAGAGCGGCAGCCGGCCGGCCAGCCATTCGCCCCGCTGAAAGATGCTGATGGGCAGGAAGAACTCGGTGAAGTCACCCGCGGGAAAGACGCGCAGCCCGGCCAAGATCGGCGCGTAGAAGAGCGCGGCCAGGGCGAAATAGGCGAGAAAGGCCAGGGTGTCGGGGGCCGGCCGCCTGTTTGCGGCGCTCGGCCGTATAGATGTCACACGCACGGGTTGTTCGTCCGTCAGGAGCCGGGAGTTCAGGGCTTTTGCTGGGATCTGCGCGTTGCGGATGCTCACTCTTCGATGGGGCGAGCACGTTGGGCGACGTCTGCTATCGCGTCCAGCACATCGCGCACATCCGATGAAATCAATGATTCCGGGACAAATTCGGCCAGCAAGTGATAGTCGCTCTTGCGCATCAGGTTAGGTAAGCTGAGATGCTCGAAAAAGGTCTCGAACAGCCGATCCAGAAAGTCATCGCTGGCCTTGACTTCGCTCCACCAGCGATCAGACCGATCACGCAACGCCACGGGCGGGACCAGATCAGCGATGCACTCCTGTATGGTGGCCTGGCGTTTCTCGATCTCGGATACGGCCAACAAGGGGCCGGGTTGCTCACGCTCGGCGGAAGCCGCAGCATAGGCCAGCAGGGCTTCGGGGTAACAGAGGTAGTTCTCGATCTCCCGCCGGCGCCACATCAGCTCACGCAGACCGGGCGGCTGTTGAAGCTCCCGATCCAGGCGGTCGTAAAGGGCCAGGCCGACCAGATCGCGCCTGGCCTCCCGCAAACCGAAAAAGTGATCTCGGGCCTTCGGGGGATGGTTGCTCACGTAGGTCACAAATGGTCGGTCAAGATAGCGCGCAGCCGGATGGCGCAGTCGCCGGGCAAAGGCCTGGAGAATCGCCAGGTCGGTGGAGCCTTCCAGGTAGAGGCACCAGCCCGTCTGTTCGGCCTGGTAGTATTGGTCGTAGCCGATCTCGGCCAGAGACTTGAGCACCTGACCGCCACGGTCGTCAATGCGGTGAGGCGTCTTGCCAACGAAAGCGATGACCATATCGCGACCGGCCGCTTCGTTCAGCACAACCTCGGAATGGCTGGCCGCAATGATCTGGCTGCCTTGCTGTCGAGCGACCTGGGTCAGCAATTGGTATATCTGGCGTTGGCGCAGAATCTCCAGATGCGCGTCCGGTTCATCCAGTAGCAAAATCGCGCCCGGGTTGGCGTACAGGTAGGCCAACAGGAGCAGCGTCTGCTGCAAGCCGCGGCCTGAAGAGGAGAGGTCCAGACGCACGTCCGACGGCTCGCTGTAGGTCATGGTGATTTCGCCGCGTTCGGCGAGGTAGCGTGGCGCATCGAGCCGCACTCCGAAGAGGGACTGGATATGGTTGACGACTTGCTGCCACTGGTCGGGGCTGTCTTCGGCAATGCGGTGGCACAGGTTACGCAAAACTTGCGCGGTTTGCCCTTCGCCGATCAGCACATTGATTCGACCAGGTTCCCATTTCGGTTCCACCGCAGTCAGGCCGGACATCGGCGGCAGATAAGCAAGTTGCTGCGTCCCGGCGAGCTCCGGGATGGGTAAGCGCGTGCCATCCGCCAGGCGCAAAGGCCGGCCGTAGAATGATTCCTCGTTGGCGTAATCAAATTCCAGACCGCATTTCCAGGCCCGCCCTTCGGTGACGCCCGCGACAACCACTTCGATGCGCACGTTCTGGGTTTGCTGTTTGCCGTTCGGGCGCTGAACGTCGCGAACATGCAAATTGCGCCACAAGAGATTGGCATCCGGCACGGGGATCGTGATGAGGTCGCGACGGTTGATCGTCACGCCGGGGCGCTGGTCGGGAGTCGGCCGGCCACCGCGCTTCTCGTTCCAACGCCGCAGACCGATATCCCACAACGCCAGGGCTTGCAGCGCGGTGGTCTTGCCGGAGTTGTTCGGGCCGATCAAAACCACCGGGCTGCCCAGTTCGATCTCCACGTCAGCGAAGCGCTTGAAATTGCGTATGGTCAGGTGTGTCAGCATGGCTGGGTCTCCGCCGTTGGGTTTTGATATAGGCCAAGTATACATCAACCGCGGTTTCATCCCAAACTGTTGCGGCCAATCTGGACATTGCGCCCGTCCGGGGGTAGAATCGTAGCCATGCACCGTTTCTTTGTCCCGCCATCTGCGCTTGAGACGCAGCCTATCACCCTGACCGGGGATCAGGCGCACCAGGTCCGCCGCGTGCTGCGGATGCGGCTGGGCGATCGCGCGACCCTGCTCGATGGCCGCGGCTGGGCCTGTGAAGGCATCTTGGTTGCTGTCGGCGAGACGGATGTGAAGTTTCAGGCGGTCCGGCGGTGGGCGGTCGAGGGCGAGCCGGCCACACACATCACGTTATATCAGGCGGTGCTCAAAGGGGAGCGGTTCGGCTGGGCGCTGCAAAAAGGGGTCGAGGTTGGCGTAAGCGCCTTCGTGCCGCTGATCTGCGAGCGCAACGTGGTGGATGACATGGCATCCGTCGAAAACAAGCGCGAACGCTGGGAGCGGATCATCCAGGAGGCGGCTGAGCAATGCGGCCGCGGCCGGCTGCCGGAGCTACGCCCCGCGCAGTTGTTTGCGCAGGCGGTGCAAGCGCCGCTCAGCCCGGCGCGGGCCGCGGCCCGCGAGGTCGGGGGTGAGGCTGCCAGCGAGGCTGGGGGGGCGATCCGCCTCATCCTCTGGGAGGAAGAACGCGCGGCGCGGCTGCGCGACGCGCTGGCCGGGTGTAACTTCGGCCCCGGCGCCGGCATCCAACTCTACGTTGGCCCGGAAGGCGGCTTCACCGAAGCGGAAGTTGCCCTGGCCCGCAGCTACGGCGTCCGGTCGGTTTCGCT
>CAZYHE010000434.1:0-1060 GCA_964647225.1 uncultured Anaerolineales bacterium | reverse complement strand
TCACCGAAGCGGAAGTTGCCCTGGCCCGCAGCTACGGCGTCCGGTCGGTTTCGCTGGGGCCGCGCATCTTGCGGGCCGAAACGGCTGGGATCGTGGCCGCTGCGCTGATTTTATATGAAGCAGGCGAAATTTGATGCCTCGCCCTTCGACAGGCTCAGGGAGCGCCCATGATGCCCCCGCCCGCGATGCACAGGCGGGGTGTTGGATAGACAAGGAGTTGGAAGCAGATGTTGGATCTTAATTTGAACCTGGGTGGCGCCGCAGAACCGGCCGCTGAATCAGCGGTCGCAGCCCCGCGGCCCGCCGTCGAAAACGTGATCATCATCGGCAGCGGCCCGGCGGGCTGGTCGGCGGCCATCTACACCGGCCGCGCCGATTTGCGACCGCTGCTGATCACCGGCAACGACCTGGGCGGCCAGATCGCCCTGACCACCGAGGTGGAGAACTTCCCCGGCATCGAGCAGATCCAGGGGCCGGAGTTGGTGGAGGCTATGCAGCGGCAGGCCGAGCGCTTCGGTACTGAAGTACTGATTGACTACGTGACCGAGGTGAGCGTGGACGGGCCGCCCTTCACCGTGACGACCGCCAGCGGCCGGGTCTTCCGCGCCAAGGCGCTCATCATTGCCACCGGCGCATCGCCGCGGCGGCTGGACGTGCCCAACGAGGAGCGGCTGACGGGTCGCGGGGTCAGCTATTGCGCCACGTGCGACGGCTTCTTCTTCCGCGGCAAGGAGGTGGCCGTGGTCGGCGGCGGCGACAGCGCCCTGCAAGAGGCGCTCTTCCTTACCAAGTTCGCAGCGCGGGTGCGCGTGATTCACCGCCGCGATGCGCTGCGGGCGGGCGCCACCCTGGTGCGGCGTGCCAAAGAAAACCCGAAGATCGAGTTCATCTGGAATAACGTGGTGACGGCGATTAGCGGCGAGAACAAGGTCGAGAAGATCGCGCTCAAGGACACCGTCACCGGCGCCGAGACGACCCTGCCCGTGGATGGCGTCTTCGTCTACGTCGGCCACCTGCCCAACAACCAACTCTTTGTGGATAAGCTGGCGCTGGACGATCA
>CAZYHE010000433.1:0-4625 GCA_964647225.1 uncultured Anaerolineales bacterium | reverse complement strand
GTGCTGGTGGCCGGGTTGCGCAGCCAAACCGGCGCCTCACGACGGTTACTGATCCTGCTCTATCATGGGCGATATCAAGCGGTCGCAAACGTTGCGATGATGCTTGAGTACGAGGCCGTGCTCAAGCGAGCGGAGAATCTGAACGCGTTCAATCTTACGGCTGACGAGATCGAACGCTTTCTTGATAGCATGTCACTGTTGATGACGCCGGTGACGCCTTTTTTCTTATGGCGGCCCCAACTTCGGGATCCCGCCGACGAGCACGTGCTCGAGGCTGCCATCAATGGGCACGTGGACGCCATTGTCACCTTCAATCAACGGCATTTTCAGACAGCCGCCCGACAATTCGGCATTGCCACGCTCAAGCCTGGTGATGCGTTACAGAGGTTAGGAACATGACAACTCTAAGCAATTACGCGCTGCGCCTGCAAACCTCGCTCATGGACGAACTTCGTACCGTCGTCAAGGATGAGGGCACAACCCTCAACCAGTTCATCAACGTCGCCGTGGCCGAGAAGCTGGCCGGTCTGCGCACCGAGCGCTACTTCCAGGAGCGGGCCGCCCGCGCCGAACGGGCGGATTTTCTGACCATCCTGGAGAAGGCCGGGACTGAGGTTGCCATCCCAGGTGACGAGCTACCCCCAGCGCCATAGCCTCACTCATCATTCCGTCAACTGCTCTGTCATCCCGCCAGCTCCACCGTGGCCCGAAACTGCGGCGGCCGGCGCACGCGCGTCGCCTGCTCAAACGCGTACGCGTACCGGATCAACTGCGCATCGCTCCAGGCCCCGCCGATGAACGAGAGGCCGACCGGCAGGCCGAAAATGTAGCCGGCCGGCACGGTGATGTGCGGATAGCCGGCCACGGCGGCCGCGGTCGAGCTGGTGTGCGAACGGGCGCCGCAGAGGTAATCGGTGAGCCAGGCTGGGCCGCCGGTCGGCGCGATGATGGCGTCCAGCCGGTGCTCGGCCAGCGTCGCGTCGATCCCCTCGTCGCGCGCCAGGCGGCGGCACGCGGCCAGCGCCTCGCTGTAGGCCGGGTCGGTTAGCGGGCCTTTCGCTTGCGCCAGCAGCATGATCTCTTGCCCGAAATACGGCATGACGCGGTCGGCATGTTTTTCGTTGAAGGCGATCACTTCGGCCAGCGAATGGACGGCCGCGTCCGGTCCCAACGCCGCCAGGTAGGCGTTCAAATCGGCCTTGAATTCGTAGAGCAGCACCTCGTACTCTGGCGCGTCCAACGCTTTCTCGGTGGTGATGTTCGCCGGGTCTACGATCTCCGCGCCCAGGTCGCGGAGCACGGGGATCGCTTCTTCCATGATCGCATCCACGCGCGGATGGAAGCCGCAGTAGTTGCGCGCCACGCCGAGACGCGCGCCAGCCAGCCCATCCGCCGTCAGATGGCGCAGAAGTTCATCCGCGCACGGGCGCGTCCCATTTTCGTGCAGAGTGATCGGATCGCGCGGGTCTGACCCGGCGAGCGCGGCGAGCAGGAGCGCGGCGTCGGCCACGGTGCGCGCCATCGGGCCGGCGGTGTCCTGGCTGTGGCTGATGGGGATGATGCCCGCCCGGCTGACCAGGCCCAGGGTGGGCTTGATGCCGACGATGCCGTTGACGTTCGATGTTCAGGTGATCGAGCCATCCGTCTCGGTGCCGACCGCGGCCGCGCACAGGTTGGCGGCGACGGCCGCGCCCGACCCGGAACTTGAGCCGCACGGGTTGCGGTCGAGCGCGTAGGGGTTGCGGGTCTGCCCGCCGCGGCTGCTCCAGCCGCTGGTCGAATGGGTCGAGCGGAAATTCGCCCACTCGCTGAGATTGGTCTTGCCCAGGATAATCGCACCGGCCTGGCGCAGCTTTGCGGTCACGGTCGCGTCGCGCGGCGGGATCGCGCCGGCCAGTACCAGCGATCCGGCGGTCGTCTGCATCCGGTCGTGCGTGTCAATGTTGTCTTTGAGCAGGATCGGGATGCCGTGCAGCGGGCCGCGCGGGCCGTTGGCTGCGCGTTCGCTGTCGAGCGCATCGGCGATCTCCAGCGCATCGGGGTTGGTCTCGATCACGGCGTTGAGCCGCGGGCCGGCCTGGTCAATCGCGGCGATGCGCGCCAGGTAGGCTTCGGTCAGTTGGCGCGCGGTCAGTTGGCCGGCCGCCATCCGTTGTTGAAGTTCGGTGATTGTCAGTTCTTCCATGAGACAGGCTCCGGTTTCACTCTGCGTTTCCCGCGCTCGACTGGCCGCGCCACCCCAGGCTCTCGCGGAGAGAGTTCAGCTCTTTCTCTGCCAGCTCCCGCCACTCGCCGGGGGCCAGGCCGCGCAGCGTCAGCGAGCCGATCGCCACGCGCATCAGGCGCAGGGTCGGGTGGCCGACCGCGGCGGTCATGTGACGGATTTGCCGCTTCTTGCCCTCGCGCAGCACCATCCGCAGCCAGGCGGTCGGGACGGCGGTCGCCGTGGCCGGTTGGCCGTTGGGCCGCGGAGGCAGGTCGGGCGCGCGTGGCAGCAGTTCGACCTCGGCCGGCGCGGTCTTTTCGCCCTTGACGAGGACGCCGCGGCGCAAGGTCGCCAACGCCCGCTCGTCGGGCACGCGCTCGACCAGGACGAAGTAGGTTTTGGGCAGGTGATAGCGCGGGTGGGTCAGCCGATGCGCCAACTCGCCGTCGTCGGTGAGCAGCATCAGCCCTTCGCTGTCGCGATCCAGCCGGCCGGCGGGCTGCACATCGAGTACGGGCAGATACTGCGCCAGTGTCGGCCGGCCGGCCCCGTCGGGGTCAGCGAAGTCGGGTAGCACGTCGTAGGGCTTGAAGAAGAGCAGGTAGCGCATGACAGGCCAGCCCCCCGGTGAATGGAATCCGTTTGACAAGCGCATTATATCACGAGACCGGCACGGATCGAAATGTCGCTGTCTGATTCTGGACGCCGATGGCATCTTCCTTTACAATAGAGAGATGCGAAAATAGCTAAGAGACGGGCAGTGTTCGCTCAAGCGCTGCCCCTGAGGAGGACACGTGAAATCGTTAGGGACACTTTCGGTGATCGCACACCTGCCGGGGTCAATCGCGCGGCTGTCGGAGTTGGCGTACAATCTTTGGTGGATCTGGAATCCGCACGCGCAGGCGCTCTACCGCGACATAGATGCCGGCCTTTGGGACAGCGTCAACCACAACCCGGTCAAATTCCTGCGGCGGGTCAGCCAGGCGCAGGTGGAACGCGTCGCACAGGATCGCGCCTATTTGACGCGCTACACCGGCGTGATGGACGCGTTCGACGCGTACATGCGTCCCGCGCGGGTGTGGTGCCAACCGCCCGCCGGTGAGCCGGCCGTCCGCACCATCGCCTATTTCTCGGCCGAGTTCGGCCTGCACGAATCGCTGCCGATCTATTCCGGCGGCCTGGGCATCCTCGCCGGGGATCACTGCAAAGCGGCCAGCGACCTCGGCCTGCCGTTCGTCGGCGTCGGTTTCCTCTACCCGCAAGGTTACTTCCGGCAGCAGATTGACGCCAACGGCCGCCAGGAAGCGATCTACGAGAAGTTGGATTTCAGCGAGGTGCCGGCCACCCCCGCAGTGGACGCGACGGGCCGCGAGGTCACGATCAGCGTGGATCTGCCCGGTCGGACGATCTACGCCAAGGTGTGGCGGATTCAGGTCGGCCGCGTGCCGATCTTCCTGATGGACACCGACTTGACGCGCAACGCGCCGGCTGATCGTGAACTGTCGGCCCGTCTCTATGGCGGCGATGTGCAGATGCGCATCTCGCAAGAGGTGGTCTTGGGCATCGGCGGTGTGCGGGCGCTGCGCGCGCTCGGTTATCAGCCGGATGCCTGGCACATGAACGAAGGGCACGCGGCCTTCCTGCAACTGGAGCGCCTGCGGGAATATGTCCAGGGGCAGAAGCTCCCATTCGCCGAGGCGCTGTGGGCCGTGCGCGGCAACGCGTTGTTCACCACGCACACGCCGGTGCCGGCCGGTAACGATGCCTTTAACTTCGACCTGATGGATCGGTTCTTCGGCGATTTCTGGCCGAAGTTGGGGCTGGATCGCGAACGGTTCCTCGATTTGGGCCGCTTCCAGAATCCCTGGGGGCCGCAGTTCAGCATGACTGTCCTGGCGTTGCACACCGCGGTCTATGCCAATGGCGTCAGCAAGCTGCACGGCGAGGTGGCCCGCCGCATGTGGCGCAGCCTGTGGCCCGACGTGCCGGATGCCGAAATCCCCATCGGCCACATCACCAACGGCGTACACACCGACACCTGGCTGCATCCGAAGCTGGCCGCGCTGTTCGATCGCTACTTCGACTTCGGCTGGCGGACGGCGATTGATGACCCCGGCACGTGGGCGGCGGTCGAACGGATCCCCGACAGCGAGCTGTGGACGCAGCACACCCAGGCGCGCAGCCAGATGCTCGAAGCGGTCCGCCGGCGCACGGCGCGCCAGCTCACCCGCACGGGCGCTACGCCGGCAGAAGTGGCCGTCGCCGCCCGCGGCCTTGATCCGCGCGCGCTCACCATCGGCTTCGCGCGACGCTTCGCGACATACAAACGCGCCACCCTGATTTTCCGCGACGCGGAGCGGCTGAAGCGCATCTTGAATAACCCCGAACGACCGGTCCAGATCATCTTTGCGGGTAAGGC
>CAZYHE010000432.1:0-4627 GCA_964647225.1 uncultured Anaerolineales bacterium | reverse complement strand
TGGCATCCCGAAGCCGCGCATCGCGCCGCCCACTGGGTGGTTGGTGTAGACGCACAGGCTGTCCACGTGAATGTTGGGCACATAGTACGGCCCGGTGCCGCTGTAGCCGGCCGCGCGCGTGATGTTCGTGCCATATTCGGTGCTGGCGCCGCCGTCCCAATAGAAGCGGTTCTGCATCGCCGTGATGCGGCCAGCCTTCGTCATGCCCATCTTGACATACGCGACGAGGCCCTGGCGCACGAAGGTCGTGTAGAACTCCTCCTCGCGCGTCAACCGCAGCTTGACCGGCCGGCCCCTGGCGTGCATGGCGAGCGCCACGGCCGCGCCCTCCATGCTCACGCCCGCCTTGCAGCCGAAGCCGCCGCCGACGTAGGGGGTGATGACGCGCAGCTTGGAATGGCTGATGTGCAGCGCCTTGGCGATCAGGTTGCGCTGGGCGAACGGCGATTGGCTGGAGGACCAGAGGGTGATCTTGCCGCCGGCGGCATCCTGCTGCGCCACGCAGACGTGCGTCTCCAACGGCACGTGCTGGATGTGCGGCACGCGGTATTTGTGCTCGTAGATCAGGTCCGCCTCGGCCCACCCCTTGTCCATATCCCCTTTGCGCACCTTGAACCAATTGGAGATGTTGGTGCCGGGCTGCGGGAAGATGAACGGCACGCTCTCATAATTGGCGAGATCCGGGTGTACCAACGGCGCTTCGGGGCTGGCGCCGAACTCCGGGTCGAAGACGCCGGGCAGCGGTTCGTACTCGACCTCGATCAGCTCAAGGGCTTGCTGCGCGATCTCCGGCGTGTCGGCGGCCACGGCGGCCACTGCCTCGCCCACATAGCGCACGCGATCCAGCGCGAAGATGCGCCGATCCTTGAGATACAGTCCGGTGTAGCCTGGAAAGTCCGGCCCGGTCACTACCACCCGGACGCCCGCCAACGCCTGCGCCTTGCTGACATCCATCCGCTTGATGACCCCATGTGGAATCGGGCTGCGCTTGAGCGCGCCGTGCAGCAGGTTCGGCCCGAACTGCATGTCGTCCACGTAGGTCGCCGCGCCCGTCACCTTGGCGCGGCCTTCGATGCGCTGCGGGCTGGTGCCGATGATCGAGTGTTTCCTGGTGGATTGGGAAACGGGTAGATTGGTAGATTGGGAGGCTGACTCCTGACCCCTGACGCCTGACGCCTGATTCATCGCGCCGCCTCCTTCCCGACCCGCGCGGCTTGTTTCACGGCGTCAATAATCCGCACGTAGCCGGTGCAGCGGCAGAGGTTGCCGACGAGGGCTTCGCGTATCTCCCCCTCGCTGGGGTCAGGGTTGCGGTTCAGCAGGGCGCGGGCGTTGACGAGGATGCCGGGGGTGCAGAAGCCGCACTGCGTCGCGCCGGTGGCGATGAAGGCCTCTTGCAGCGGGTCGAGCTGGTCGTCATGCATCAGCCCCGCGATCGTGACGATCTCCGCGCCGGCGGCTTCGGGGGCGAGCACCATGCAGGAGTTGACCGGCTCGAAGCGGTCGGCGCCCGGCCAGCGGATCAGCACCGCGCACGCGCCGCACTCGCCGGCCTCGCAGCCGTTCTTCGTCCCGGTGAGCACCAACTGCTCGCGCAACACCTGGAGCAGGGTGTGGTGGGAGGGGACGCCCAGGTCGTAGTGTTCGCCATTGACGGTGAAGGCGATGGCGTGGTTCATGCGGCGCCTCCGTGCTCAAGACCTGGCAGGTCTGCAAGGATGGCTTCGATCCCGCGGCGGGTCAGGACGGCGACCATGGCCCGGCGATAGGCGGCGCTGGCGCGGATGTCATCAATGGGCCGGGCGGCTGCGGCGGCCAACTGCGCGGCACGTTGCACCCCCGCGGGCGAGGCGTCTTCCGCCAGCGCGACCTCGGCCTCCGGCGCGCGCAGCGGCGTGGGGCCGACCGCTCCCAAAGCAATGCGCCATGTGAGAAGGGCGCTGACTCCTGACTCCTGACTCCTGACTCCTGACTGAGCGTACACCGCCACGCTGACCATCGAGATATCGCCCACCTTCGTGCGGCCGAGCTTGTTGAAAGCGCCGCGAGCGCCGTCCGGGGCGGGGGGCAGATGCAGCGCAGTGAGAAATTCACCGGGGCGCAAGGCGGTCTTGCCGGGGCCGGTGAAAAACTGGGCGATGGGGATGCGCCGCGCGCCGTCCGGCCCGTAGGTTTCGGCGACGGCATCCAGGCAGTAGAGCGCGGGCGCGGTGTCGGCCGCGGGGGAGGCGTTGCAGCAGTTGCCGCCGACCGTGGCGCGGTTGCGGAGCTGGTACGACGCCACCGCGTTGCACGCCTGCGCCAGCAGATCATAGCCGGCCTGCACCCGCGGGTGGGCCGCCACCTGGTTCATCGTGCAGGCCGCGCCGATCACCAGCCAGCCATCACTGCCCGGCCGGATTTCCCTCATGCCGGGCAGCGCCTTGAGGTCAACGACGCGTCCCGGCTTGATGAAACCCCCGCGCGCGCGGATCAGGAAATCGGTGCCGCCCATGAAGGGCCGCACCGCGCCGCCGGTCAGCAGCGCGCTGGCCTCGGCGTGGTCTTTTGGAATGATGTAGTCGAAGGGTTGCAACGTCGCGTTCCTCCGGGTCGGGTAGCTTGGGAAATTGGTAGATTGGTGAATTGGGAAATCGGTAGATTGGTAGATTGGGAAATCGGTAGATTGGTAGAGTGATAGGCGGCTCTTCTTGGACTATGACTCACCAAGTTACCAAGCTACCAACTTACCAATCTACCAATCTACCAACGCCTAAAACTCGATATTACTCCGCTCCTTCACGCCGAACTTCGACGGCGGCAGGACGACGAAGAGCACGTTGAGCAGGATGCCGACGATGGCTGCGAAGACGATGGCCGGGATGCCGTTCGGGAAGAACACGGGGACCTGGAACGGGAAGAGGCCGTCCTTTAGGCCCAGGTTGCCGCCGATGCCCAGCACCAGGACGGTCGCACCGATCGCCAGGTTCTTCGGGTCGAACAGGTTGACGCGTTCGCTCTGGATCAGCGCCACACCCTGCTTGCCGATGACGCCGAATAGGTAGATCGCCAGGCCGCCGGTCACGGCCACCGGGATGGTGTTGACCAGCGCGGCGAGCTTGCCGACGAAGCCCAGCACGATGGCGATGCCGCCGGCCGCGAAGAGCACCGGGATCGAGTAGTTGCGCGTGATCGCCATCAGCGAGTTGTTCTCGCCGTAGTTGGTGCCCGCGCAGCCGCCCAACATGCCGACGATCAGATCGTCCGCGCCATCGGCCACCAGATTTAGACCGATCAGGTTCTTGATGCCCTTCGGCTTGCGACCCAAGTCTTTGGCGAGTTGGTCAATATAGAGGCTCATCTGATACAGATGGGCCGTGGATTCGGGGATGGTCGCAATGGCGATCAGCGCGACGCTGATCACCGCGGACCAGGCCCGTGGATCGGTGAAGGCTGGGAAGGTGATGTTGGGCACGCGCAGCCAGGCCGCTTCCATGACCGAGGCGAACTTCACCAGGCCGAACGGGATCGCGACCAGGTAGCCCACGACCGCGCCCAACAGGATTGGCAACATGCCCAGCAAGCCCCTGCCTTGCAGGTAGACCGAGAAGACGATCGTAAAGATCAACGTAATGAACGCGACCAGCCAGTTGGCTGAGGCCATATTCAGCGCCGCGCCGGCCAGGGCGATGCCGATGACGATGGCGATCGAGCCGGTGACGATGGGGGGCAGCACCTTGTCGAGCGCCGCCTTGCCAATCCGCATGATCAGCAGGCCCATGAGGATTTCGAGGATGCCGGTGCCGATGATGCCCACCTGCGCCAGCCGCACGCCATCCGCGCAGTAGAATTGGTTGGCATCCTTGAAGCAGTCGGGCGCGTAGAGCATCATAACGGTGATGATGACGGAGATGTAGCTAAAGCTGGAACCGTAGTACATCGGGATCCGACGCTTGGTGACCAGCAGGGCGATGATGGTGCCGATGCCGCTCGCGAGCAGAGTGACGCCGATATCGAACTTGGTGAGGATGGCGACGAGCACGGTCGCCGGGAACATGGTCAGCACCTGCTGGAAGCCGAGGCTCAGCATGGCGCCGATGGGTGGGGTGTCCTCCGGCATGTAACCGAGGACGTTCTTCTGAGATGCGACGGCCATCTTGGATCACTCCTTTGCATGAATGAGTTGAAAGAACGAAACGAAATGACGATGGGCGGTCGGTGGGAGCGCCGGACTCCCGATGAGAATGTGGCAGGGCCTCCGATCCAGAGGGCTGTGGAACTCATCAGCACCGGCGACAACCATGACGTGGTCTGGCGCTGCCATCCATTTGCCCGCTGATTTCAATTTTTCAATCTCCATTTCCGCTGTTCAGGCAGGAGAAATCGCCAATGGCAGTTCCGCACAGGCGCCAGAAGCCTCGTTGACCACGAGCAGGCTCCTCCCATTGCCCCGCGCCAACTGCTCATTAGCATTGAGAAATTCGATGCCATAGACCGTGCCATCCGGTGCAAGGTCTACGATCAGCTCATCACTAATCCGAATCGCTTCTACCTCCGCCGGTTTTTCGGCAAAACGGAGATAAGCGATGCCATATCGGGGATCATATGTGAATTTCATGTCGCCCTCCGACCAGTTTCAGCCATCAGA
>CAZYHE010000431.1:0-4636 GCA_964647225.1 uncultured Anaerolineales bacterium | reverse complement strand
GTGCCGATGCAGCGGGCGTTGGGCGAGATGGCCCGCCGCATGGTGAGCGACGACCTCGATCTGGTGGTCACGGCGATCAGTGTGCAGTATGAGTTGGGGGGCAACCTGGCGCAAACGTTGGAGACGATCACCGAGACGATCCGCGATCGCGTGCGCATCAAGCGGGAGATCCGGTCGCTCACCGGGCAGCAGCGGGCGACCGCCTATCTGCTCGCCATCATGCCGGTGGCGACGGGCGCGATCCTCTATGTGATGAACCCGGCGTATATGGGCCGGCTTTTTGAGCCGGGCCTGATCCGGATTCTGCCGGTCGGCGCATTCCTGATGGTCGCTCTGGGCTTCATAGCCATGAACAAGATCACCGCCATCGAGGTGTGACAGGATGAACGGCGAACTGCTTTTCGGTCCCTACGGTATCCTCTGGTCTCCGGCCGCGTTTGCCGGACTGGTGGCGCTGACCGTGTTTCTGGTGTGGCTGGCCTACATGCCGTCCCAGGGCAGCGACGACGCCAGTGATCGGTTGGAGAGCTACCTGGATCGTGCGCCGGACCTGCAAGAGGATGCGTTGCGCGAGCCGTTCGCCCAGCGCGTGATCGTGCCGTTCCTGCGGAAATCGCTGCGCTCTGCGGGCGGGGTGGCCCCCAAGGGCAACCTGGCCGCCACCCAAAAGCTCTTGATGCAGGCGGGCGAGCCGGGCGGGCTGAGCGCGATTGATTATTTGGGTATGCGCGTGCTCGGATTCGTGCTCCTCGGCGGGTTGGTGTTCGCGGCAAGCCTGGGCGGGCAACCGCTGATGATCGCCCTCCGCAACGCCGCGCTCGCCGCGGTGATCGGGTTCTTGCTCCCGAACTATTGGCTCACCTCCAAAGTGCGCCAGCGGCGGACCTTGATCACCCGTGCCCTGCCCGACGCGCTGGACATGCTGACGATCGGCGTCGAGGCCGGTCTGGCGTTCGAGTCGGCGCTCCTGCGGGTCAGCGAGAAGTGGCACAACCCGCTGACCGACGAATTCCGGCGCACGGTGAGCGAGATGCGTGTGGGTACCGCGCGGGAAGACGCGCTCTTGCGGCTGGCCCAGCGCTGCGATGTGCCGGACCTGAACACCTTTGTGGCGATCCTCGTGCAGTCCAGCCAGCTTGGGGTGAGCATCTCGCAGGTGTTGCACCATCAGGCGGCCGAGATGCGGCTGAAGCGCCGGCAGCGGGCCGAAGAATTGGCCCGGCAGGCCGGCATCAAGATCATGATCCCGATGGCGTTTCTGATTTTTCCGGCGCTCTTTGTTGTAATCTTGGGGCCAGCCGTGCCGCAATTAATGAGTGCATTCCGCTAATCCCGAAATGAGAATACGCTATGGATCCAGCGACGACGGTCAATGAACCTGAAGCAAGCCGCGACGAGGCGCTCTATCGCGAAGGATCGGCGCATCTGCAAGGCGGCGAGTTCGCCGAGGCGATCCGCTGCTTCGAGGCGCTCTCGCCTGAGGCCGCGGCCACGCGGGAGGTCCGCCGGGCGCTCGATGAGGCGCGCTTCAAGGCGCGGCTGGAGGGCAAGACTTCGGTGCGCCCCAAGCAGTGGCTCTTCCCCTGGCGGCTGGTGCTGGTGCGCGTGGGGATTGTGATCATCCTGGTCGTCATTGCCGGGGTGGCGATCAACCTGCTCAGCCGGCAGGCGGCCCCGATGTGGGCGCGTGCGCAGGCCGAGCGCCAGGCCGCCGACCTGCAGAAACGCGGCGATGCCTTCCTGGAGGCGAGCAAGTTCGACCAGGCCGAGGCGGCCTATCGCGACCTCCTGAAGATGCGGCCTGGCGACGCGGCGGCCGAGGCGGCGTTGGTGCGTGCGGCGGCCGCCCGCGAATTGGTCGCCCTCTATGACCAAGGGATCGCCTTGCAGCAGACCGGCGATCTGGCCGCCGCGCAGCAAAAATTCACCGAGGTGACGCTGCGCAAGAGCGACTACAAAGATGTGACTGCGCGTATCGCGGAAATCCGCCGTCAGTCGGATCTCGAAGGCATTTGGCAGCGCGCCGAGGCCGACCAGACCGCCGGCCGCTGCGCGGAAGCCATTGCGGGCTACCAGCAGGTCAAGGCGCTCAACGCCTCGTACAAGAAGGATGTGATCGCCCAGCGGCTGTTCGACTGTTATTTGCGAATGGGCCAGGAGATTGTCCAGCGTGATCCGCCGGCGCCGGAGTTGGTGGATCGCGCTCTGGAGTATTACACCCGGTCGTTGGCGCTCCAGCCGCGCAATGCTGAAGCGGCGGCCGCGCAGCAGAGCGCCGCCACTTATCTGGCGGGCCGGGCCGCCTTCGACGCGAACCAATGGCCGGAAGTCGTCACCGCATTGTCCGTCTTGCACACCCAACAGCCGGGTTACCTGAAGGGTGCCTACCTGCCGCAGCTTTACGAGTCGTACATCCATCTCGGCGACGAGTATCGCGCGGTGGAGGATTTCGCGCTGGCGTGGGATCAGTACAACAAGGCGGCGCAACTGCCGGTGGCCGACAAAGTGGTGGCGCGGGCGCGCATGATGATCGTGGAGCAGCGGTTGACCCCCACGCCGACGCCGACCGTAACCCCGCTACCGACGGCGATCCCGACCCCGACCCCGATGGCGATGCCGACCGTGAAAGCGCCGCCGACGCCGGCTTCGCCGCTGGCGACCTACCGTAACCAGATCCTTTTCTGGTCGGACAAAGAGGATGAGCCAGGCTTGTGGGTGATGAATCCCGATGGAACGAACCGGCGCTATCTCGGCAACCGGAGCGGGCTCCGCAAAGAGTATGATGAGCTTATCAAGAAAGAGGCGCTCTCGCCCGATGGCCGGTATCGAGTCTACAACACGACTGACAAAGGTCGAGGTGACAAGAATCCGCAAATCTACATCCAGGGTCAGTTGAATGAGTGGGGCAACGCGCCCACCTGGCTGGTGACCACGGGGCTGACCGATGTCTCTTACGACCCGGTCTGGTCGCCCGATGGCAGCCGCATCGCGTTTGTCAGTAATCAGAAGAGCAGTGACGATATCTGGCTGGCGAAGACGGATGGAACCGATGTGCATAATTGCACCTCGAACGACTGGGAATGGGACAAGCACCCGACCTGGTCGCCCGACAGCAGCCGGATCATCTTCTGGTCGAACCGCGATGGCCTCAAGCAGATTTATAGCATTGATGCCGCGTGCCGAAATGTCCGCCGGTTGACCCACACGGCCTGGGATGAATACGACCCGATCTGGGTCAAATGAAACAGGTGAATCATGTTTAGCTTTTCACGCACGCCCCCCCCCGCGCCACAACGTACGGCCTCACAACCGGTGCGACCGGTCGTCGAACGGGCGCCCGCCATCACAACCGACCGCGAGCGCACCAATGCGATCGCGGAGCGCGTGCAGCGCCGCCTGCTCTCGGAGCTAAGCCCGACCGTTAGCGCGGATAATGTGGATGAAATCAACCGCGCGCTCGAACGCATCTTCACGGAGACGCTGGCCGAAGAGGCGATGCCGCTGAGCCGCGCCGAGCGCAACGAGCTGTACGATCAGATCGTTGCCAGCATCCTGGGGCTTGGCCCGCTCGAACGCCTGCTGCGCGACGAGACCGTGACGGAAATCATGATCAATGGCCCCAACTCGGTGTACGTCGAGCGCGCCGGCAAGCTCCAGGAGACCGAGGTCCGTTTCCGCGACAATGAAGACCTGATGCGGATCGTGGATCGCATCGTGGCGCCGCTGGGGCGGCGCATTGATGAAAGCAGCCCCATGGTCGACGCGCGCTTGCCCGATGGCTCGCGCGTCAACATCATCATCCCGCCGCTCTGCCTGAACGGCCCCTGCCTGAGCATCCGCAAGTTCAGCCGCAGTTCCTTCGGCATGGATGATCTGATCCGGCTGGACGCGCTGTCGCAGCAGATGGCCGATTTCCTGCGGGTCTGCGTCCTGGCGCGCTGCAACATCGTGGTTTCCGGCGGCACCTCCAGCGGCAAGACGACCTTTCTCAACCTGCTCTCCTCCTTCCTGCCGGGCGACGAGCGGATCGTGACCGTCGAGGACGCCGCCGAGCTGCAGTTGCGCCAGAAGCATGTGGTGCGCCTGGAATCGCGGCCGGCCAACGTGGAAGGCAAAGGCCACGTGTCCATCCGCCAGTTGGTCATCAACGCGCTGCGCATGCGTCCCGACCGCATCGTGGTGGGCGAGGTCCGCGGCAGCGAGGTCATCGACATGCTGCAGGCGATGAACACCGGACACGAGGGTTCGATGACCACGCTGCATGCGAACTCGCCGGCCGATTCGCTGATCCGCCTCGAGAACATCATCGGCATGGCTGGCATCAATATCCCCTACAAGCCGCTGCGACAGCAGATCTGCTCGGCCATCCATGCCATCGTCGAAGTCGAACGCATGAGCGACGGCAAGCGCAGGGTCGTGAGCGTCCAGGAGGTCGAGGGATTTTTCGCCGACGAGATCCGGTTGCGCGAGATTTTCCGGTTTCAGCAGAGCGGTACGGGCAGCGCCGGTCGGGTCGAGGGCAGGTTCGCAGGCAGCGGCAACCTGCCGCGCTGCCGCGCGAAGTTGCGGGTTCGCGGCGAGGACCTGCCGGACAGCCTGTTCAGCGCCTGAGTGACCGTGCCGAGGTTGCCCTGAT
>CAZYHE010000430.1:0-4641 GCA_964647225.1 uncultured Anaerolineales bacterium | reverse complement strand
CCCCGGCTGCACACCTACCTGCCGCTGATCCACAAGCGGTAGGCGGCGCGCCGCGCGGCCTATCGTCGCCGCGCTGGTCTTCCGCTCTGTGATGGGGTTGGAGGATCAGCGCGGCGAATCAGCAACCGTCACAGATTCAGCTTACCAGCTCAGGGAATTTGTCCGCAACGAAGGCCCGCACGGTCAGGATGGGGATATTGGCATAGCGGCCCAGATCAAGCAGATGGCCGTCACCGGAGAGGATGGCGTCGGCGTGGGCAGTGGCAGCACAGAGCAGAAATATGTCGTCATCAGGATCCGCCGAGACAATGGGTGGCCCGATGACCTCCGGTGTTTCCCAGATGGTTGCCAGGTTGGCCGCGCGTTCGGCCAGTTCGGTGGCGGTGACACCCAATTGCTGCAAGCGCGGCGCCAATTTCGGATAGGTCAGCACTTCGGCCAACTCGGCCAACATTGGCGGGGTTGAACATAACTCGACCCGGCCCTGCTCGGCCAATTGCAAGAGCCGCCATGGTATTCCACGCCACAAGAGGCCTGAAATCCACAAGTTGGTATCGAGGACAAGGCGCATGGGTTACCCGTTACGGCGTAATCGCCGTACCTCATGCACCATCTCATTGATCTCATCCAACGATAGCGGCTCACCTTCGGGCGCTTCGGCGACCAGCTCGGTGGGCGAGGGTGCAAACACGCGCTTCAGGTGCAGCGTATCGCCTTCCAACCAAACGACGAACCGATCTGCTGGACGAAACCGTCCGGCAATGGCGGGCGGCAGTGTCAACGTATTCGGCGCCTTGAATTCAACGACCTCTACTGGATTCATCTGTTTCACCTCAATATCTCATCAGGTCTATTCTACGTTCAACACTGTCCTGATTGCATTTCGCTCTGTTCAGCGTGAGTATAACAGACCGCAACAGAACGGTCAACCACATCCCGGCTGCACACCTACCTGCCGCTGATCCACAAGCGGTAGGCAGCGCGCCGCGCGGCCCGGCGTCACCGCGCTGGTCTTCCGCCCTGCGATGGAGGCGGCGGATCAGCGCGGCGAATCAGCAACCGTCACAGATTCATCTGGCTGCGAATCCACGCCAGCGCATCACCGGGCGTGCCGATGCGCAAACCCGATTTGCGCGCGACCTCGGGATCATCCAGGAAATGCCGGCGATTCAAGGTCACGAGGAACCCCACCCGCGCAGTGATCGCCGCCACCAGGATCGGCAAATCGGCCTCATGCATGATATAGCCCTGATAGTGTTCAAGCTGGGCTGGCGGCGGATCCCGCAGCACACTGACGCCCGCGCTGCGGATAAGCTGCCGTGCAATGAGCACGTAACTCGGCAACTTTCGAGCGATCGCGTGCTCGGTCTCTGTGATCACCTGTTCCGAGACCAGGATCTTCACTGTGCCTGCTTCGCCGAAGTCCAGAAGCGCGCGCGCTCCGCCGGTACGCGAAGCGATCCCCGCGATCAACGCGCTGCTGTCGAGAAAGATCTCAGGCGGTGACATAGTGGTCTTTGTAGTAGGTCTCGCGTTCTTCGTCCAGCGTTGCCAACAGATCATCCAGGCTTACGCCGGCTTCCTCCATGCCGCGCACGAACTGCTCACCCAACCGCTCAACCTGCAGAACGCGCGGAATCAGCATAAATGCGCCATCGCCGGCATCAACCAGCGAAAACACGTCCCCTGCGTTCAAGTCATAACGCTTGCGTAACTCTGCCGGGAGTGTAATCCCGCCTTTGTCGCGCATTTGGACTATCGTTGCGGCCATCATGCCCTCCGAGTGCTATCCGATTTTCGGAATTTCGATAATTCTACCACGCGTCTGCTGATCAGGGCAAGTGCCAACGCCACGGTGCAGCCGATGGCCCAGCCGCCAAGCGTTCATCTTGTCCCGGCCAGCGCCTCCCGCGCCGCGGCCACATACCGGCGCGCGGTCTCCGCGTCGCCGGCCAGCAGGTAGCTGGCGGCCAACCGCGCCCGGCTGCGCACCGGATCGGGGACGCCGGGCGCGCTGAGGCCGGCGATCGCGGCGCGCAGCAACTCCTTGTCGGAGCGGGCGCGGCGGCCTTCGTCAGCGTCCACGAACAGCCCATCGTCGGTCACATTGTCGGGCAGCCCGCTCAGCTTGTGCCACATGGCGACATCGCTGGGGGGTTTTGAGCTATGCTCATCGGTCATGGCTTGCGTTATCCTCCGATTATTGCGATCTTTTGCGAAACCTGTGGTATCATATCCTACGAAACAGGCGCCGAAACCAAGTTCACCGCCGTCCCCTTCAGCCCTTTTTCTTCATATCTTGTGATTTGGCGCGAGCCGATCCAATCTTGGGAGGCGAGATGAACCGAAAACCGGCAACTGATGGGGCCACTCCTGGCCGCACCTCGTGGCGACAGGCGGTCGCCAGCTACCAAAGCCCAGACCTGCGGCGCAGTCTGTGGCAGATCGTCAACACCTTCGTTCCCTACATCCTCCTCTGGGTTCTGATGGTGCGCAGCCTGGAAGTCTCGTACTGGCTGACGCTGGCCCTGGCTGTGCCGGCGGCCGGCTTCCTGGTGCGCATCTTCATCTTTTTCCACGACTGCGGCCACGGCTCCTTCTTCAAGTCAGGGCGGGCGAATGACATCTTCGGGATCATCACCGGCATCCTGACGTTCACCCCGTACTATTCGTGGCGGCACGCGCATGCCCTGCATCACGCGACCGCGGGGGATCTCGACCGCCGCGGCGTCGGCGACATCTGGACAATGACGGTGCGCGAGTACCGCGCGGCCTCGCTTTGGAAACGGTTCGCGTACCGGGTCTTCCGCTTTCCCCCCTTCACCTTCCTGATCGGCCCAACCGTCGTCTTCTTGATCCTGCAGCGTTTCCCATCCGGCGAGAAGGCGCCGCGCGAACGGATGAGCATCTGGGCGACCGATCTGGCGCTGCTCGGTGTGGCGGCCCTGATGAGCGCGCTCATCGGGTTGGAAGCGTATGTGCTGATCCAGATCCCGGTGATGGTGCTCGCGGGCATGGCCGGCGTGTGGCTGTTCTATGTGCAGCACCAGTTCGAAGAAACCTACTGGGAACGGCACGAGAACTGGGACTTCGCGGCCGCCGCGCTGCAAGGCGCGTCGTATTACCAACTCCCGCGCGTCTTGCAGTGGTTCAGCGGCAACATCGGGTTTCACCACATCCATCACCTCAGCCCGAAGATCCCGAACTACAAGCTACAGATCTGCTTCGATGCCAGCCCGATCTTTCAGCAAATCAAGCCGGTCACGATACTGTCGAGCCTGAGGTCGCTCGGCTTGCACCTGTGGGATGAAGAGCGCCGGCGGCTGGTAGGGTTCGGGCGATTGGCCTGACAGGGTGACAGGGTGACACGGTGATCGTGTCAGCCCTTTTCGCGTTCATCCGTGTCCGTCCGCGTTCGATCTATCGCGCAGTGCGCAGCGCGGCGACAATCGCATCCCCCATCTGGGCCGTTGTGGCCTGGCCGCCCAGATCGGGAGTGCGGACGCGACCCGCGGCCAGCGTCGCCTTGATCGCCGCCTCGATCCGCGCGGCCGCGGCCTGCTCCCCCAGGAACGCCAGCATCAGGCTGCCGCTCCAGATCATCGCGACCGGGTTGGCGATCCCGCGGCCGAAGATGTCGGGCGCGGAGCCATGCACCGGCTCGAACATGGAGGGGTAGCGCCGCTCTGGGTTCAGGTTGGCGCTGGGGGCCAGGCCCAGCCCGCCCACCACCGCACCGCCCAGGTCGGTCAGGATGTCGGCGAAGAGGTTGGATGCCACGACGACATCCAGGCTCTCCGGCTTGAGCACGAAGCGCGCGGCCATCGCATCCACCAGCACCCGTTCGGTCGCCACGCCGGGATATTCGGCCGCGACCGCCGCGAACACCTCATCCCACAGGGTCATGGCGTAGCGTTGGGCGTTGGATTTGGTGACGCTCGCCAAGCGCCGCCGCGGCCGGCTGGCGGCCAACTCGAACGCGTACCGGATCACCCGCTCGACCCCGGCGCGGGTGAAGATGGCCGTCTCGACCGCCACTTCGAGTGGGAGGCCGCGATGCCCGCGTCCCCCGGCCCCGGCGTATTCCCCCTCGGTGTTCTCCCGGACGACCACGAAGTCAATGTCGCCCGGCGCCTTGTCGCGCAGCGGGCCGGGCACGCCCGGCAGCAGCACGCTGGGCCGCAGGTTGGCATATTGATCGAAGCCCTGGCAGATCGGCAGCCGCAAGCCCCACAGCGAGATATGATCGGGCACGCTCGGCCAGCCGACCGCGCCGAAGTAGATCGCGTCGAACCCGGCGAGGATCTGTAGGCCGTCCGCCGGCATCAACGCGCCGTGGGCCAGATAGCGCTCGCAGCCCCACGGAAACATCTCGTACTCCAGCCGGAAGCCGCCGGTAAGCTCGGCCGCGGCGTTCAGCGCCTTAAGCCCTTCCGGCATCACTTCCTGCCCGATCCCGTCGCCGGGGATGACCGCAATGTGATAGGTGTTCACGATAAACCTCCCCCCAATGGATGTTTTATCAATCAGACAATGCTTAGTGGATCACGATTCTGGCTCACGCAAAGACGCCAAGAGCGCAAAGCACCCTTGTTTGATCTTGGCGGCTTTGCGCCTTTGCGTGAGATTTGTGATCTACTG
>CAZYHE010000429.1:0-4649 GCA_964647225.1 uncultured Anaerolineales bacterium | reverse complement strand
GTTGGCGACGCATCACGATGCGCCGGAGCGGTTGCACTGGAAGCTCAATCTGATCCGGGGCCTCTACCACGGGGGCTACAGCAAAGCGGAGATCCTGGAGTTGTTCCGCATCATTGACTGGCTGATGACGCTGCCGGAGGAATTGACCCATAGCTTCGACGAAGCGATCGAACGCTTCGAGGAGGAAATGCATATGCCGTATGTAACCAGTATCGAACGATATGGGATGGAAAGAGGTCTGCAACGAGGACTACAGCAGGGGATACAACAGGGGATACAGCAGGGGATACAGCAGGGGACGCACCAGGGCGCGCTCCAGATGGCGCGCGAGGCGCTGCTGGAGATCCTCGGCGCACGTTTTGGCATGGTGTCACCCACGGCAGCCACGGCGATCCACGGCAGCGACAACCTGACGCGGCTCAAGTCGCTCCTGCGCCACGCAGCCACGGCTAGGTCGCCAGAAGAGTTTGAGCAGATCCTGGCGAACGTCGCGTCTGCATAACCGCAACCTTCTTTGGGAGGCGCATCTGACTACCTATCATTTGCCATACGGCAAGACGCACCTGACTTTCACCCTGCCCGATGGGCTGGACGTGCAACTGCTGGCCCCGCGCGAGGTGGCCGGGGCGGACGATGGATCGTCCGCGGTCGGCGCGGCGTTGGATCTCTGCCCCTTCCCCGCCCTTACAAAGGAAGAAAGCCGAGGGGTCCGGTGCGCCATCGCCGTGAATGATAAGACCCGCCCCGTCCCCCACAAATATCTGCTGCCGCCGCTGTTGGCGCGGCTGGAGGCGCTTGGCATCACGCCAGAGGCGATCACCCTGGTCATTGCCACCGGCACCCACATCCCCATGCCGCCGGATGAGTTCGGCCAGGTGATCCCCCCGGAGATTCTGGCGCGCTATGGGGTTGTCTCGCACGACTGTGACGCGGCCGATTTGGTGTTCCTCGGCGAGACGCGGCGCGGGGTGACGGTGCGGGCCAACCGGCGTTTCATGGAAGCCGACCTGCGTATCGTCGTCGGCAATATCGAGCCGCATCAGTTCATGGGCTGGTCGGGCGGGGTGAAGAGCGCGGCGGTGGGGCTGGCCGGCCGCGCCACAATCAACGCCAACCACGCGCTGATGACGCAGCCCGGCTCGGAGTTGGGCCACTACGATGACAACCCCGCCCGGCAGGAGGTCGAAGAGATCGGCCAGATGATGGGGATCGGCTACGCGCTCAACGTCATCATGAACGACCGCAAGGAGATCGTCCACGCGCTGGCAGGTGATCCTCGCGCCGTGATGCGCCAGGGCATCCCCCTGGCCCGCGGGATCTTCCAGGTGGCGGTCGCCGAGCCGTTCGACCTGCTGATCATCTCGCCGGGCGGCCATCCCAAGGATATCAACATCTACCAGGCGCAGAAGGCACTGGGCCACGCCACCCTGGCGATGCGGCCTGGGGGTACGGTCATCTGGGCCGCGGCGTGCCCCGATGGCGCCGGCAGCAAGGGCTACGAGGAATTCATGGCCGACCCGGCGATGACCTCCTACGCGGCCGTGCTCGCCCGCTATGCCGCAGAAGGTTATCGCCTCGGCCCACACAAGGCGTGGCAGGTCGCGCGCGATGCCAGCCGGGTGCGCTTGCGCTTCGTCTCCGACATGGCGCCCGACTTTGCCCGGCATCTGCTATTGAATCCAGTGGCCGGCCAGCCGGGTATGCCGCCACAAGCGCAACTGACGCAGGCGGTCGCGTGGGCATTGGCCGATCTGCCCAGCGCGGCCCACATCGGCGTGATGCCCTGGGCCAACGCAACGATCCCGCTGTTGTGCCCCGACTCGCCTTGATTCAGCGGTGAGCAGACAAGCGAGCCGCGGCTGGCAACTCAGCACGCGGCTCTGCCCATCTGCCAACCCCGCAACTGCTGTCAGGTCGCGCTACGCGAACTGGGTTCTTGGCCCCCCCTTGACCTCTCCGATCGTCCCATTTGCGCAGACCTCTCCTCCGGGCTACAATACGGCCAGGAGTGAACGCAGCCATGAAGAGCATCTTTATCGTCACCGATCTGGAAGGGACCGCAGGCGTGGTCTCGTTTGCCGATCAATCTGCCGCCGATGGGCGGTACTACGACGCGGCGAAGAAGCTGGCGACCGCCGAGGTCAACGCGGCGGTTGAGGGCCTGCTCGCCGCGGGCGTGACGGAAATCCTGATCTGGGATGGGCACGGCGCGGGCGGGATCGCGTTCGAGGATCTACATGAGGCCGCCAAACTGCTGCACGGCCGGCCCATGCCGCCCTGGTCGCGACTGGAGCAGGTGATCCGCCGCTACGAGGCAGTGGCGATGATCGGCCAGCACGCCATGGCCGGAACCGTCACCGGCAACCAAAACCACACCCAGAACAGCCGCACCGTGGACTATTACAAGCTCAACGGCCGGCCCATCGGCGAGACCGCGCAGATCGCGCTCTACTTCGGCAGCCTCGGCCTGCCGCTGATCTTCCTCAGCGGTGACGCGGATGCGTGCCGCGAGGCGGAAGCCCTCGTGCCCGGCATCGCGACGGCCGCGGTGAAAGAAGGTGTGGGCCGCGGCGCGGCGATCTCGCTTTCGGCCACTGCGGCGCGGAACCGGATTCGGGCGGGGATCGCGGCCGCGGTCAAGCAGCAGGCCGCCGCGCCGATCCCGCCGCTGGTCTGGCCGGGGCCGTATCTCCTGGAAAAGCGTTTCTTCCACACCGACGTGGCCGATGGGGCCGCCAATCAGCCCGGCGTCGAGCGCGTGGACAGCCAGACCGTGCGTCTGCGCGGGGAGGATATCCGGGATATCATCTACCGCTGATCCCAAACTCTCATTTCTTGCAAGGAGTACCCCTTGAGAACCGATCTACCTGTTTACATCGTCAACGACGCCATCCCCGACTTCATCGCCTTCTGCCGGGCGCGGGGATTGGATCGTTTCCTGCTCGTCGCCGACACCAACACCTACGCGGCCCTCGGCCAGCGCGCTGAAGCGGCTTTGCGCGCGCAAGGCTGGGACGTGCGCACCGCCATCCTGCGCGGGGATGATGTGGTGGCCGACGCATATTACATGCTGCAAACGCTGCTGGCGACCGACGCGACCCCGCGCACCTATGTGGCGGTCGGTTCCGGCACTATCACCGACATCTCGCGCTTCCTCTCCCATCGCGCCAGCCAGAAGTTCATCTCGCTGCCCACGGCCGCCTCGGTGGATGGCTTCACCTCCATCGGCGCGCCGATCGTGGTGGACGGCGCCAAGATCACCCTGCTGACCCATGGGCCGCTCGGCGTCTTCGCCGACCTCCCCACCCTGTGCGCCGCGCCGCGGGCCATGATCGCGGCCGGCTTCGGCGACCTAATCGCCAAGCTCACCTCGGTGGCCGACTGGGAGTTGGGCCGGACCTTCTGGGGCGAGCCGTATGACGCGACCATCGCGCAGCGCTCTCGCAACGCCGCCTGGGCCGCGGTCAAGCAACTCGACGCCATCGCCAACGCCGAGTGCGACGGGGTGGAGACGCTAATGGCGGGGTTGATCGAATCCGGCTTCTGCATGTTGGACTTCGGCGAGACGCGGCCCGCCTCCGGCGCAGAGCACCACATCTCGCACATGTGGGAGATGATGCTGCTGCGCGAGGGCCGGCACTCCGTCCTGCACGGCGCAAAGGTCGGCGTGGCGGTGATCGTCAGCGCGCAACGGTACGATGCGATCAAGGCGATGAGCCGGGCCGAAGCCGCGGCGCGTCTCGCAGCCGCCGCCCTCCCCGACCGGGCCGCCGACATCGCCGCGATCCGCTCGGCGTTCCCGCACATGGTAGACGAGCTGGTCGGCATCCAGGCGCCGTTCCTGGAGATGACCGCAGCCCAGTTCACCGACCTCAAGGCGCGCATCCTCGACAACTGGGACACGATCCAGCAGATCGCGGCCACCGTCCCATCCGCAGCCGAGGTGATCGGCTGGCTGCGGCGCATCGGCGGCGCGACCACGGCCGCCGAGATCAGCCTGACCGACGCCGAGTTCGACCTGGGCGTGCGCTGCGGGCATTTCTATCGGAATCGGTTCTCGGTGGCGAAGTTGGGGCGGGTGTTGGGGGTGGTGTAGGAAACGAGAACGTGCCTGGCACTTTCGAAAGTGCCAGGCACGTGATGGCGAGGCGCCCGAGATTCAAGAGAATGACACCAGCCTGCGCCAGACGATGGCACGGGCTGACAAACACTATCTCACCCCATGTCCTCGAATCGCTGTCTCCGGCGGGTCAAATACATTCCCGGTGTCTCGATGCGCAACCCGGATTTCTGGGCTACTTGCGGATCATCAATAAAATGATGGGTGTTGAGCGTGATCAAGCTGTCAGGTCGGGTCTTCAGTGCAACCGCCAGGATGGGCGCATCGTTCGGATGAATAAGTCCCTGGCAGAAGACGATATCTGCTAACGTCGGCTCGGAGCAGACCTGCAGCTTGCTCGCCCGCATGATCCGTTCAAACTCGGGCAAGGCGCGAGATGCCTTCTTCTCCAATGTACGACGCGTTTCAGCTAGAACCTGGGCGCACACCAAGATATCCACGCCGCCCATCCCGCCCACCAACAGAATGCACCCCCAACCACCCCGCGCCGAAATCACCCCACCTACAAACGCGCCGGCATCCACGAAAA
>CAZYHE010000428.1:621-4658 GCA_964647225.1 uncultured Anaerolineales bacterium | reverse complement strand
ACAAATTGACGTAGCGTAGGGCCTTGTGCCCGTTGGCGGCGTGTCTTTGCCCGCCGGGACGCCCACAAGGGGCTACGCTACGCCTGTCGGGTTTTGGCATTGATTATAAGCAAGCTCAACGTATCAGATAAAGATGATCTGCGCGCCGTCGGTCATGTCCATGAAGTCGGAGGCGGTGACGATGTCAATCACGCCATCCACGAAGTCCTCTTTCTTCAGCCCCATCATGTCCACCGACATCTTGCAGGCGTAGAGCTTGGCGCCGCCATCCACCAGCATCTGAAGATATTCGCCCACCGGCGGCGCGCCGACCCCGGCGATCTTCTTCTTCATGAACCACGAGGTGAACGCGGTCATGCCGGGGATGATGCCCAGGATGTTCGGGATGCCCAGGTTGCCCGTCGGCAGGCCCATCATCTTCATCTTCATGCTGGTGTTGCCCACCGGGGCCAGCTCCAGCTTGTCCTGCCGCGCCTTCGTGATGAGATCCATCCCCCAGAAGGTGAAGAAGATGGTGATATCAATGCCATTGCCCAGCGCCGCCCAGCCCATCACCAGGGCCGGGTACGCCATGTCCAGGTCGCCCTTCGAGCAGATAAACGCGATTTTGCGGGTTTCGTCAGCCACGGGAGTTCTCCTTTTTGGTAGATTGGTGGATTGGTAGATTGGGAACCGGTAGATTGGGGGGGACCAGTCTTCTGGTCTTCCAATCTACCAACTTACCAATTTACCAACCTACCACCTCACACACACCCTTCCGGTTTCCCCAGCCCCGCAATGTGCGCGACCTTCTTGGCCGGGCCTTTGGGGAAGAGGGCGAACAGATCCTTGGTCGAGACGCCGCTGCCGGTCGTGATCTGGCGCAGCGTGGGTGACTTGCCGCCGAGTTTCGGCGCGGCGGTGCGACAGTAGTCAATGACCGTCCAATGCGCTGCGGTCAGTTCGGCGATGCCTTCTTCCGCAGCGATGGCGACGCCGATTTCCTTCGTCCATTCGGTCGGGTTCGTCATAAAGCCTTCATCATTGACCTGCACGGTCTTGCCTGCGATGATACGAGTTGCCATGAGTGTGCCTCCTGGTGAGTGGTTGGTAGATTGGTAGACTGGTAGACAAGGAAACAGGTAGACAAGTAGGAACGAGCCTTGTTTCCTTGTCTCCTTGTTTCCCCGTCTACTGGTTTCCTGAACTCCCGACCACGCGCAGCACGCGCAGGGAGAGCGCGAGGCCGCGACGCACGGCGGGGTCGTTCATTTGGCGCAGCAGAGCCATGAGCGAGGTGTCAACCGGCTGCGCCACTTCGGCCTCGATGGTTGCCAGGGTGTTCTTCACGAAGCCCATGATCTGCGGCTGGGTCAGCTCCTTGACGACGTTCAGGATCAAGACGACGTTATCGCCCAATGCCTGGACGTCCGCTTCCGAGAACGAGGTGACGATGTTGTCCGCGATCTTTATGCCCCCGCGGGCGAAGGCGAAGTAGCCCTTCTGCTCGGCCTGCTGCAGGATGTCCACCGCCTTGCCGAACGCCTGGTCGCTCAGCGGGCCGACCGTTTGCAGAAGATCCATGATGCTTTCGAGTTGATCCAGCATCGCCTCGATGTTGCGGCCATTGCGCAGCAGGCGCTTGAGCAGGCGCAGCAGGTCGCCCAGATCCACGTAATGCTGCACCTCTTCGAGCTGCTCGGTCGTCAGCCGGAAGGCGTCGTTGATGATTGGCATGACATCGTGCATCAACTCGGCGCGCTCTTGGCGCCCGCGCTCGGCGATCTGCGCCTGCTCGGTCAGGTAGCTGAGTTGGGCTGTGAGCAGGTCTACCTTCTGGTTCAGTTCGGCCAGAGTTGGCTCCATCACGCGCCTCCTATTTCCACTTGCCGGCCATGCTCATCAGCGCGGGCAGCGGCAACTCCTGGCCCTTCAGGAGAATGTTCCAGTACATCCAGCGGAACATCATCTTGCCCCAGTGGTTCATCTCGGACTCCTGGAGCAGCGTGAAGGGGCCGATGCCGGGCAGCGGATAGCGGCCGGGCAGCGGCTCGACATCGTAGTTGAAGTCAATCAGCAGCCCCTTGCCGAAGCCCGACTCGATGAAGCAGTTGGCGTGGCCGTCGAAGGTGGGCAGCAGTTCCAGCCCGTCCACGTAGCGCAGGAAGTTCTCGCTGAAGCAATCCACCGCGAAGTGGGCCACCGAGCCGGCCTTCGAGGTGGGCACCGACGCGGCATCGCCCAGGACGAAGATGTTCGGGTGTTGGGGCGAGAGGAAGGTGTGCTTGTCCACCGGGATGAAGTTCAGCTCGTCGCCCAGGCCCGACCGGCCGATCACTTCGTCGCCCATGTTGAGCGGGATGGTGACCAACAAATCGTACTCGACCTCGGATTCGTCGTAATGTACCAGCTTCTTCGCGTCGGGGTCCACGTGCTCCACCATGAAATCGGGGATGACTTTGACCCCCTTCTCTTCCAGGATCGAGCCGAGATACTTGGCGGCGATCGGCTTGGTGAACGCGCCGGAGAGCGGCGTGGCGTAGATCAGCTCGACCTTGTCGCGCATCCCTTGCTCGTGGAAGTACCAGTCGGCCAGCATCAGAAATTCCAGCGGCGCGACCGGGCACTTGATCGGGTTTTCCACCACGTTGACGACCATCCGGCCGCCCGGCCACGTGCGCAAATGTTTCGCCAGGGCCACCGCGCCCTCGATGGTATAAAAGTCGTGGATGGATTTATGCCATTCATGCTCCGCCAGGCCCTGAGTTTGGTCGGGCCGGGTGCGCGCGCCGGTCGCGATCACCAGGAAGTCGTAGTTCAGGGTGCGGCCGTCTTTGGCGATCTTCACCCGGTTGTGTTCCGGCTCGATGCTCACGATCTCCGACACGATCATCTCGACGTTGGGCGGGATGAAGTCGCGTTTCGGCTTGACCACATCGTTCTTGCTGTACATGCCGAACGGGATGAAGAGGAAGCCCGGCTGGTAATAGTGCGTCTCGTGTTGATCCACGATCGTGATCTTCCACTCATCCTGATCGAGCAGCCGATTGAGCCGATTGACCACCATGGTGCCGGCCGTCCCGGCGCCGAGAACGAGAAGTTTCTTCATACTTGAATCTCTCCTTATAACGCGGTCAGTGACGCAATCGCTTGTAGCCGGCCGCACAAGGCGTTCCGGTCATTGGCGATGTGCGAAAAGATATCGGCGATGCGCTGGACGAACCGCAGCGCCCGCTCCTGAGCCGCCTTGTCCAGGCGATAGACCGCCTCGACGTGTGGAGCCACTTCCGTCATGCTCAGGCCGAACTGCCCGGCCAGGCGCTCCAACTGCTCGGCGGGGGGCGGCCAGACCTCGGGTGCGATCCCGCCGATCACCAGCATCCCCTTCAGCTCGCTCCCGACGCGGATCAGCCCGCGGGCGCAGAGCAGCCCCATCTCGCTGGGGAAGAATCTCGGCTCGATGGCCGGGTTGGCCGCCAACTGCTGCCAGCCGCGGATGCACTGGCCGATCGCAGCCGGATCCTTGGTCAGCGCGGTGTAGAAGCCGCATGGATTGCTGAACTGCGTCACCGGCTGACCTTGCATGTCGGTGATCACCATCATCACGCCCAAAACATCGGCGAACCCGTCCTGGATCAATTGCGCACAGGCCAGCGGGAGCTGCTCGCGCAGCGCTGGCGCAGCGCCAGATACCGCTGCCGGCGGGACGACCGGCGCCGGTTTGACCGCGAGCTTCGCGTTTCCCAGCCACTGCTCGATCTCGGCCCGCGAGAACCGCCACTGCTTGCCCACCCGGATCGCCGGCAGACGCCCGCTCTCTACCATCCGGTAGATCGTCGTCCGATCCACCTGCAGGAGGTCTTGCACGTCGTGCGTTGTCAGGAAGTCCACCATTGCATCACCCGTCACCATTGCATCTCTGAGATTGCTCTATTTGTAACATATAAGATAGATTTGATGTATGATATGCGTCATATTGCACGATATGCATTTTGTGCATCTTATGCATCATGTGCATCAGTTGAGTTATTGCGCATCAGTTGACTGGGACCGACAAT
>CAZYHE010000428.1:0-611 GCA_964647225.1 uncultured Anaerolineales bacterium | reverse complement strand
GGTAGTAGCGACTTCAGTCGCCCCACAGCGGAGCAGCCGACTAAAGTCGTCACTACGAGCGTTGGCGCCTGCTGGTCTGGGGCTGCGCGAATTCTCCGCTGGCGAAATCTGTTCTATAATCAGGTTCTATTCCCAGTCGGGGTAACGCGTGAGGTGTACGATGCGTGATTTCATCCAGATCTTTTCGATCATCGGCGGGGTGGCCGCGGCGGTTGCCGGCCCACTGCTGGCGGCGCTCTTTGCGGGGCTGAGCCTGTGGGGCAGAGATGCGGAACGGGCCGCCGTCGTATCTGTGGCGAGCGTCGCGCTGGGCGTGGCCGCGGCCGGGGTCGGCCTGGGGCTGGCGCTGGCGTGGGCCGGCTGGCAGGCGCTGCGCGGCGCGGCCGATCGCCCCCTGGGCCGGGGCCGGTGGGGCCTCTGGCTGACGCTTTTCGTGGGCGTGCTGTTGATCGGCCAGGGGGTGGCTGGCCGCGAGGCGGCCGCGGCGATCATGCCGCCGCTTCAGGTGGCGGCGGGCGCGCTGCCGGTGTTGTTCTTCCTCTCCATTGCGCTGGCCGCGGCCGGCCGGGGCCGCGAGACAATCGCCCGGCGGCCTGTGTTGGGCAGCCTGG
>CAZYHE010000427.1:0-4658 GCA_964647225.1 uncultured Anaerolineales bacterium | reverse complement strand
CATGGAGAAGCTGGCCGGTGCGTTTGTGGACGCCCAGGTGGATCTCAACCCCCACCAGGTTGAAGCCGCGCTCTTTGCCTTCCAGTCGCCGCTATCCAAAGGCGCGCTGCTCGCCGATGAGGTTGGCCTGGGCAAGACCATCGAGGCGGGCCTGGTCATCGCGCAAAAGTGGGCGGAACGGAAGCGGCGTATCCTGGTCATCACGCCGGCCAGCCTGCGCAAACAGTGGCATCAGGAGCTCCAGGAAAAGTTCTTCTTGCCCTGCACCATCCTTGAGACGCGTTCCTACAACGACGCGATCAAACGCAGTCAGTACCGCCCTTTCGAGCCTAAGGACAGCATCGTCATCTGTTCCTATCAGTTCGCGCGGGGCAAGGCGGCTGATGTGCGCGCCACCCCTTGGGATCTCGTGACGATTGACGAAGCGCACCACTTGCGCAACGTCTATAAGCCTGCCAACGTGATCGCCAACACGCTCAAGGCCGCGCTGGAACATGCGCCGAAGCTGTTGTTGACCGCGACGCCGCTGCAAAATTCCCTCCTCGAGCTCTTCGGTCTGGTCAGTTTCATTGATGAGCACGCATTCGGTGATCTACAGAGTTTCCGCGAGCAGTTTGCCTATCTCAGCGACCGGGCTGTCTTTGAGACACTCAAGGCCCGGCTGCGACCGATCTGTAAGCGGACCCTGCGCCGGCAAGTCACCGCGTATGTCTCTTACACGCGCCGCCATCCGTTGGTACAGGAATTCACTCCTGAGGAGAGCGAGGACCGCCTTTACAACCTGGTATCGGAGTATCTGCGCCGCGAGAATCTGCAAGCGTTGCCCAGCAGCCAACGCTCGCTCATGACCCTGGTGTTGCGCAAGCTGCTGGCATCCTCCTCGTTTGCCATCGCCGGCGCGCTGGAGACCATCAGCCGGCGCCTCCAGGCGCGACTCAAAAAGCAGGTGATGGCCGAGTCGCTGGAAGAGGAGCTGGACAAGGATTACGAGGTCCTCGACGAGACAGCCGAGGAATGGCCGGAAGATCCGGCCGCTGCCGAACCGCTTTCCGCGGCAGACCGCGCGGCGCTTGAACGGGAGATCGCCGACCTGGCGGAGTTTCACAGCCTGGCCGTCTCCATCACCCACAACGCAAAGGGCGCGGCGCTCTTGATCGCGCTGGACCGCGCCTTCGCCGAAGCGGAACGCCTGGGCGCACCCCGCAAAGCCATCATCTTTACCGAGTCACGGCGGACCCAGGATTACTTACTGCGCCTGCTGGCCGACAGCCCGCACGCCGACGGCATTGTGCTCTTTAACGGCTCCAACAACGACACCCGCTCGCGTCAGATATATGCCGACTGGCTGCAACGCCACCGGGGCACCGATCGTGTCACTGGCTCGCGCACCGCCGACATGCGCTCGGCCCTGGTGGACACCTTCCGCGAGCAGGGGCGGATCATGATCGCCACCGAGGCGGGCGCCGAGGGGATCAACCTCCAGTTTTGCTCGCTGGTGGTGAACTATGATCTGCCGTGGAACCCGCAGCGCATCGAGCAACGGATCGGCCGCTGCCACCGCTACGGCCAGAAACACGACGTGGTGGTCGTCAATTTCCTGAATCGGAAGAACGCGGCCGATCAGCGGGTCTTCGAGCTACTTGCGGAGAAGTTCTACCTGTTCGAGGGTGTCTTCGGGGCCAGCGACGAGGTGCTGGGGGCCATTGAGTCGGGCGTGGATTTCGAGCGGCGCATCGCGGAGATCTACCAACGCTGCCGCACGCCTGGGGAGATCCAGGCCTCGTTCGACCAGCTCCAACAAGATCTGAGCGCGCAGGTGGACGCCACGCTGACACGCACGCGCCAGCAGTTGCTGGAAAACTTCGACGAAGAGGTGCAGGAGAAGCTCCGGGTGAGCCATGACAGCAGCCGGGCCTATCTCAACCAGTATGAACGGCTGCTGATGCAGTTGACCGAATACGAGTTGGGGGCGCACGCCGAATTCCTTACTGGTGGGTCTGCCTTTCGGCTCAACTCTCGTCCGTTCCCTGCCGGGCCGGACAAAGTCCCGCTCGGGCTGTATGAACTGCCGCGGCGCTCCGGCGAAGCGCACCTGTATCGGCTGGGCCACCCGTTGGCCGCCTACGTGTTGGAGCAAGCGAAGTCCCGTGCGCTCCCGCCGGCTGAGATCGTCTTCGACTACACCGGCCATCCGTCGCAAATCGCCGCGGTGGCGCCGTTCGTGGGCCAGTCCGGCGAACTGCTGTTGAGCCTGTTCACGGTGGAAGCGCTGGACCAGGCCGAGGACTACCTGCTCTTTGCCGCGCTGACGGACGATGGCCGGCTGCTCGAAGAAGACGCCGCGCGGCGCCTTTTCTCACTCACCGCCACGTCAGTCAAGGAACTCCGCAACGGTCAGCCGCACGCGCGGCTCCAGGAGGTCGTGGCGGGCCGGCAGGAAGCCATCCGCCGGCGGATTTCCGAGCGCAACGCGGCGTTCTTCGAAGAGGAAGCGGCGAAGCTGGATAGTTGGGCGGATGACCTGAAGGTGGCGCTGGAGCGCGAGATCAGGGAGCTGGATCGCCAGATTAAAGAGGCGCGGCGGGCGGCGACTGCTGCGCTGACGCTGGAAGCGAAGCTCGATGGTCAGAAACTGGTTAGGGCGCTGGAGGGGCAGCGCAACAGTAAGCGACGGGTGCTGTTCGACGCGCAGGATGAAATTGACCGGCAGCGAGAACGTCTGATCGCGGACATTGAAGGCCGACTACGCCAGCAGACCGCAATCGAAGGCCTGTTTTGTATCCGATGGCGTGTCATCTGAGCCGATACGGTGGTACAATAGCCGCAAAGTACGCAGAAGCAGAGAGGTGCTGCGATGTATATCAGTAAAGTGACCCTGAAGAACATCCGTGGTTTCGCAGATCTCCAATTCGATCTGACGCGCGCCGGCGGAAGCTACGCGGGGTGGACCGTGTTTACCGGTGACAATGGGTCCGGGAAGAGTTCACTCCTGAAGGCAATTGCTGTCGGATTGACGGGCAGGGATACGGCGCGCTCATTGCAGCCAAGTTTCTACGGTTGGATTCGCGATGGCGCCGATGATGAGGCTGCGATCCAACTCGAAATCGTACGGGCCGTTGAGGATGACGCCACGGCTGAATCTGGAAGAAACCCATCTTCCCGCTTCCCGGTCGAACTGACACTCACGAATGGCGGCAAGGAGCCAACGTTGCAAGCCACCCTTCCGCCTGGGAAGCCGCGAAACTACGCAACCCCTGAACGCACTATCTGGTCGCCTGATGCCAAGGGCTGGTTCTCATGCGGTTATGGGCCGTTTCGCCGCGTTTTCGGGGCATCGCCAGAGGCCACACGCCAAATGGTCGCGCCCACCACCGAGCGCTTCGTGACGATGTTCCAAGAGGCTGCATCGCTGGCTGAGGTTGATCAGTGGCTAAGGAATCTAAAACACAAAGAGCTTGAAAATCGCGCAGCCGAGCGGGAACAGTTGGCGCTGTTGCTGGAGATTCTACGAGACGAGCTTCTGCCCAATCAGATCACCGTGGATCGCGTGGATTCCGATGGGCTGTGGCTCAAGGATCGCAATGGGGTGCAACTGGCCTGGGGCGAGATGAGCGATGGGTACCGGGCCGCGTTGGCCCTGCTCGCCGACATCATTCGGCATCTCATCAGTGTCTACGGCGTCGAGGGCCTGGCCGACAGAGGGACAGACGGCAAGCTCTTTATCAAGCGCAGCGGCGTGGTGCTGATTGACGAAGTGGATGCCCATCTGCATCCGGAGTGGCAGCGCGAGATCGGTTTCTGGCTGAAACGACACTTCCCGAATATCCAGTTCCTGGTCACGACGCACAGCCCGATCATCTGCCAGGCCGCCGACCCCAACGGCCTCTTCGTCTTGCCGGAGCCGGGCAGCGGCGTTGCGCCGCGCGCCTTAACTAAAGAGGAATATGAGAAGGTCATTGCATCGCGACCGGATACGATCCTGTTGACGCCGGCCTTCGGGCTGCAAAACACGCGCTCGCCGCGTGCAGTGGCGGGACGCGCTGAGTGGGCGCAACTTCAGGCGAAAAAGCGTGCCGGCGCCAAACTCACGCCCAAAGAAGCGCTGCGGGTCGAGCAGCTTTCGCTCTTCGCCACCACCGAAGAGGAGTTGTGACGCCATGCGCCGCGTGATACGCGAAACCCTGGCTGCGGATGTCCAGGAAAATCTAAAACAAAGACAGGCTGAGGCCGATCGCAAGCGTCGGGAAGGTACCTTGCAGGTGAACGACGAATGGCAGAACGCGCGGCAGAACGCCGCGCTGCGATCCGTCCTCGTCACCCTCAAACGCATGATGGGGGAACACGAGCGTTGCATGTATTGCCTCGACTCGCACGGGACTGACGTCGAGCACTTCTGGCCGAAGACGCCGTATCCGGAGCGGCTATTTTTATGGCCGAACCTGCTCCTGTGTTGTGCCGAGTGCGGCCGTCTGAAAGGGGATCGGTTTCCGCTGGCCGAGGGACAGCCTTTGCTGATTGACCCGACGACCGAAGAACCGTGGCTATATCTGGATTTCGATCCGACGACCGGTAACGTGGTCGCGCGGTTCGATGTGGACGCAAACGACTGGTCTCCGCAAGGGCTGAAGACCGTCGAGGTCCTGCAACTGGATCGCCGC
>CAZYHE010000426.1:0-4671 GCA_964647225.1 uncultured Anaerolineales bacterium | reverse complement strand
CTCTGCACGCGTGTTATAATGCCCACATCGTGAACTCAGGAGGCCGGTTTGGAGCACCATCCGAAGCTGCGGTGCAGTGTCGGGGTCACTGCTTATAATGAAGAGGCGAACATCGGCCACTTGCTCGATGCGCTGCTGAATCAGCACTTGTACGATGTCGAGATCACTGAGATCATCGTCGTCGCCAGCGGCTGCACCGATAACACCGTCTCGATCGTCGCGCAATACGCGGCCGACAACCCCACGGTCAGGCTGATCAACCAGCCCAGGCGCGAGGGTAAAACCGCGGCGATCAATTTGTTCCTGGCTCACGCCCGCGAGGCGATTTGCGTCCTGGAGAGCGGCGACACCCTGCCGGCCGAGAACACGGTGGAGCATATGGTGCGCATGTTCGCCGACCCGACCGTGGGCATGGTCGGCGCGCACAAGATCGCGGTCAACACGCCCGACCACCTGGTGGGCCTCTTCACCCACCTGCGGCTGCGGCTCGAACACCAGTTGTGTCTGGAGATCCCGCGGCTGGGCGAGATGATCGCGTTCCGCAAAGTGCTGGAGCGCATCCCGCCGGACGTCGCGATGGATGAGGCGTTCGTCGAGGCGTTCATCGTCCGCCGTGGGATGAGTGTGCGCTATGCGCCCGATGCGGTCGTCTATAACACCGGCCCGGACACTGTTCGCGATTTCGTGACCCAACGGCGGCGCAATCACGCCGGACATCTGTATCTCAAGTCCAAGTATGGTTATGTCGTTTCGAGCATGCAAAATACCCGCGTCGCCAAGATCGCGCTGAAGGAAATTTGGGGCGCCATCCAGTTGGTCTGGGCGCTCTTCCTGCTGGCAGTCCTGGAAGGGTGGTCGCGGCTGCTCGGCTGGTACGATTTTGCGGTGAAGAAGGATCGTCACGTCGTCTGGGACATGGCCTGGTCGCAAAAGACCGATGTCAGCGCGGAACGCCAGCAGACCGCCGAGGCGGACGACCTGCGACCAACGGCCCTGGCGCGAAAGGGGTAGTTCTTTCTTGCGCGATAAACTGATCACCCTCCTGAAACTTATCGTCAGCCTGGCGCTGATCCTCTTCGTCTTCACCCGCGTGGATCTGGCGGCCGTAGCCGCGCAATTGGCCGCGGCCGCGTGGCCGCCGATGCTGGCCGCGCTGGTCTTCTATCTGCTCGCCATCGCGATCAACGCGGCCAAATGGCACGTGCTGTTGCGCGCGCAGGGCATTCGTGTGCCGTTCGGCGATCTGCTGGGAATCCAGTTCGTCGGCTTTTTCTTCAACAACTTCCTCCCGGCCAACGTCGGCGGCGACCTGATGCGCGGCTACACCCTGGCGCGCTACACCGATCGACTGGCGGACGCAGCGGTGTCCGTCGTCGTGGATCGGATCATGGGGCTGATGGCCTACATGAGTACGGCCGCGCTCGCGGCGTTCGTGGTGGTCAGCATGACCGGCCGGAGCGACCTGGCGGCGGTGGAATGGGTCGCCGCGCTGTCGTTGGCCGTGGTGGTGGCCGGCCTCGCCGTCCTGCTGAGCCGCCGCCTGCGCGGTCTGCTCTCGCAGCTATTTGGCTGGCGTTTCCTTGCGCCGCTGGCGGGGCTTTGGCAGGGGATCTCCGACGCGCTCAACGCCTACCGTTTTCGCTATGCCGCGTTGGCGACCGCGTTCGGCATCGGGCTGATCGGCATTTTTTGCACGACGCTCGTCAACTGGTTCCTGTCGCAGGCGCTCGGCGGGCTGATGTCGCTGCCCGCGATCCTGATCTTCAATCCGCTCATCGCCCTGGTGTTGATGCTGCCGATCTCCATCGGCGGGCTGGGGCTGAACCAGGCCGCGTATCCGTTTTTTTATGGGCTGGCCGGGGTGCCCGCCGACCACGCCGTGGCGGTCTCGGTGTTGATGCAGGCGGTCATCATTGTGGGCAGTCTGCCCGGCGGTCTGTTTTGGCTGCGCGGAAGGCGCACGTAGGGGCGATCCCGTAAGTGTTCATCGTTCCCTCGTAGCATCGGGCCTTGTGCCCGCCGGGGCGCCCACAAGGGGCTATGCTACGGGCGCATTATCCGAACGGTGAACAGTTTTACGATCCCGTCCATGGCGCATAAGGAGCAACACCAATGTCCGAGTTCACAATCACCCCATACGGTTCCTGGAAATCGCCCATCACGCCCGACCTGATCCTGGCCGGCGCGGTCGGGCTGGGGGCCATCCGTGGGGATGGCGACGATATCCTCTGGATCGAGTCCCGGCCGGCCGAGGGGGGCCGCAGCGTGATCGTCCGCTGGACACCCGATGCGCGCCCTGAGCAAAGTCGAAGGGCGCATCCTGAGCAAAGTCGAAGGGGCGGCACCTCTGACGTGATCCCCGCCGGGTTCAACGCGCGCACGCGCGTACATGAGTACGGCGGCGGCGAATATCTGGCGGCGGACGGAGTCGTCTACTTCGCCAATTTTTCGGATCAACGGCTTTACCGCTGTGACCCTGGCGCGACGCCAAAACCCGTAACCCCAGAGACAGAAGCGAAACTGCGTTATGCCGACGCCGTGCTGGATCGTCGTCACGACCGGCTGATCTGCGTGCGCGAGGATCATACCGGCGGAGGCCATGAGGCGGTCAACGCGATCGTCAGCCTCCCGCTGGGCGGCGGCGAAACGACTGGGCAAGTGTTGGTGGCGGGGAACACCTTCTACGCCAGTCCCCGGCTCAGCCCCGATGGGGCGCGGCTGGCCTGGCTCACCTGGAATCACCCGAACATGCCGTGGGACGGCTGCGAGTTGTGGGTGGCGGAGGTGCGGGCAGACGGCACGTTGGCCGCGGCCGAGTTGGTCGCGGGCGGCCCGGAGGAATCTATCTTCCAGCCCGAATGGTCGCCGGCGGGTGCGCTGCACTTCGTCTCTGACCGCACCGGCTGGTGGAATCTTTACCGTTGGAATGAGCGAGGAGATTCTTCGCTCCCGTTGGTCGCTCAGAATGACACGACCACGGTCGCTCAGAATGACAAAGCGTCGGTGGAACCGCTGTGCGAGATGGCCGCCGAGTTTGGGCTGCCGCAGTGGGTCTTCGGGATGTCCACCTACGCGTTCGTCGCGGCCGAGCGCATCGCGTGCGCCTATACCCAGGCGGGCGGTTGGCGGCTGGCGCTGCTGGACACCGCGACGAAGACCCTCACGCCGTTCGATCTTCCGTACACCGAGATCAGCGGCGTGCGCGCGGTGGCGGGCGGCGTGGCGTTCGTCGCGGCCTCGCCCACGCAGGCGGCCGCGCTCGTCCGGCTCGATCTTGCCACGGGGCAGATCGCGGTGCTGCGCCGGTCGAGCGAGGTGACGGTGGATCCCGGCTATCTTTCGGTCGCGCAGCCGATCGAGTTTCCGACCGAGGGCGGCCTGACCGCCCACGCGCTCTACTATCCGCCGGCCAACCGCGATCACCGCGCGCCGGACGGGGAGCGCCCGCCGCTGCTCGTCCTGAGCCATGGCGGGCCGACCGGGGCCACCTCAGCCGCGCTCCGGCTGAGCATCCAGTTCTGGACGAGCCGCGGCTTCGCGGTGGCCGATGTGAACTACGGCGGCAGCACGGGCTACGGCCGGGCCTATCGGGAGCGGCTCAACGACAATTGGGGCATCGTGGACGTGGATGATTGCGTCAATGTTGCGCGCACCCTGGTGGTGGCCGGCCTGGCCGACGCGAAGCGACTGGCGATCCGCGGAGGCAGCGCGGGCGGTTACACCACGCTGGCTGCGCTCACCTTCCGGGAGGTCTTCAGCGCGGGCGCCAGCCATTTCGGCGTCAGCGACCTGGAAGCGTTGGCGACCGATACGCACAAGTTCGAGTCGCGCTACCTGGATCGGCTGGTCGGGCCGTACCCCGAACGCCGCGATCTATACATCGCGCGTTCGCCGATTCACTTCACCGACCGGCTATCTGTGCCGATGATCCTGCTTCAGGGGCTGGAGGACAAAGTTGTGCCGCCGAGCCAGGCCGAGACAATGTTTGCCGCGGTGAAAGCGAAGGGGTTGCCGGTGGCTTACGTCCCGTTCGCGGGGGAGCAGCACGGCTTCCGCAAGGCCGAGAACATCAAGCGGGCGATGGAAGCCGAGCTGTATTTCTATTCGCGCATCTTCGGCTTCGCCTTGGCGGATCCTGTCGAGCCGGTGGAGATCGAGAATCTGTAAAAGCACGACGGGGCAGGTCGCAGCAACCTATGCGAAGTCTGCCTGCGCAGACTGGGTCAGCCGACGCAGAGGCCGCCCGGCGATAAATCGGCCGGGCTACCACGTGACGCCCCGTCAACGGGGCTAGATTCAGCGCCAACGCGGCGGTACAGCCCGGTTGACCGGGCGCTGCTCGGTAGCACGAGCCATTCATGGTCGTGCGGACGTCAGTGACGAGATGTCTTGCCTATTACCGGAATAAATTCTTAACGTTCATCAACCGCCGGACAACTGAAAAATGACAAACGCACCGATCACCATCTCCGCCGCCCGCGCCCTCTACGCGGACGGCGGCAGCAGCCACGACTTCGACCACATCCTACGCGTGACCGCGCTGGCCGAGCGGATCGCGCTGGCCGAGGGCGCCGATCTGACGGTGGTGCGCACGGCCGCGCTCCTGCACGATGTCGCCGAGAGCCAGGGCCGGGCCAACCATCACCTGGCAAGCGCGGCGCAGGCGCGGGA
>CAZYHE010000425.1:0-4673 GCA_964647225.1 uncultured Anaerolineales bacterium | reverse complement strand
GCAGAAATCCCGGCCGTGATCGCCGCGGGCTGCCCGTCGTTCAAGACCTACATGACCTACAGCTTCAAGCTGACCGACGACGTGCTGATCGCCGCGATGGATGCCGTGGGCCAGGCGGGCGGGATGATCATGGTGCATGCGGAGAACGACGCGGGGATCGCCTACCTGCGGCAAAAACTGCTGGCGGAAGGCAAGACCGAACCGCGCTATCACCCGATCTCGCGACCGGCCAGCATGGAGGTGGAAGCCATCGAGCGGGCGCTGGCGCTGGCCGACGCGGCCGGCTGCCCCGCGTACATCGTCCACATCTCGACCGGCCGCGGGGCCGCGGCCGTGGCAGCCGCCCGGAATCGGGGGCAAACGGCCTATGGCGAAACCTGCCCCCAATACCTGGTGCTGACCGACGCCGAGTTCGACCGGCCCGGCTTCGAGGGCGCAAAGTTCGTCTGTTCGCCACCGCTGCGCAAAGCTGAGGACAACGCGGCGATCTGGGCGCTCCTCGGTCAGGGCGATCTCCAGACAGTCGGCACCGACCATTGCCCGTTCTTCTATCATGGCGAGAAAGATCTGGGCGCCCGTAGGGGCGAGGTCTCCTCGCCCGCGGGCGGGATAGTGGGGCCGGGCGGGGAAACCCCGCCCCTACCGCCGTTCACCCGCATCCCCGGCGGGATGCCTGGCATCGAATCGCGGCTGGCGCTGCTCTACACCTTCGGCGTGGGCGCGGGCCGGCTGACGGTCGAGCGCTGGGTCGAGGCGTGCTGCACGGCCCCGGCGCGCACCTTCGGCCTCGCGGGGCGAAAAGGTGTCCTCGCGGTCGGCGCAGATGCGGATGTCGTGATCTTCGACCCGGAGAAACAGGTCACGCTCGGCCGCGCCGTGTTGCACGAAAACTGCGACTACACTCCCTACGAAGGACGCCACCTCCGCGGCTACCCCATCCTCACCATGCTCCGCGGCCGCGTGATCGTGCAAGATGGCGCGTTTGTGGGCGGCGCGGGCGGGGGGCGGTTTTTGGTGCGGGGAAACGGGTAGATGGGGAAATTGGGAACTTGGTAGATTGGTAGATTGGGAACGCCGCGCCCCACCAACTTACCAACCTACCAATCTACCAGTCTACCAACTTACCAATCTACCAACCTACCAACCGAGGCAGCCCATGACCCACACCCTCATCCTCCCAGACTGGCTCATTGACCTCCCCGGCGAACCGCCGAAGCAGGGCTGGGGCGTACGCGTGGTCGGCGACCAGGTGGCGGCCATCGCGCCGAACGATGAGCTGCGGCGGCTATTTCCCGACGATGAGGTCTGGGACGCGGCGGGGCAGGTCCTTTCGCCCGGCTTCGTAGATGCGCACACGCACCTCTACGGCATCCTGGCTCACGGCATCCCACCGCCCGCCGTCCCCCTTCCCACACCGGGCGGGGCCGGGGGCGGGTGGTCCTTCCTCTCCGACTTCTGGTGGCCGATGGTGGAAGACCGGCTCGACCACGAGATGATCTGTGCCGCGACCGATCTGAACCTGGCGCAGATGGTACGCGGGGGCGTCACCAGCTTCTACGACTGCACCGAAGCGCCGAACGCCCTCCCCAGCTGCCTGTCTGCCCAGGCCGAGGTCGTGGCCACCCGCGGCGTCCGCGGCATCCTCTCCTTCGAGGCCACCGAGCGCGTGAGCCGGGAAAACGGCCAGCTTGGCCTGCGCGAAAACGTCGAGTTCATCCGGGCCTGCAATACGCAACACGCAATACGCAACACGCAATACGCAACACGCAATACGCTCGTCTCCGGCCTCATGTGCTTCCACACCACCTTCACCTGCTCCGCCGACTTCATCCGGCAAGCGTTCGAGTTGGCAGCAGCCGAAGGGGTGCTGGTACACATGCACGCGGCCGAGAGCCGCTTCGAGCCGGAATACGCGCTGAAACACTTCGGGATGCGCACCTTCGAGTATTACGACCGGCTGGGCGTGGCCGGGCCGGCGATGCAGGCGTCACAGTGCGTGCAGATCACCCCCGCCGAGATCGAGATCATCGCGCGCCGCGGGGTGCGCGTCACGCACATGCCGCTCTCGAACTGCGAGGTCGGCGGCGGGATCGCGCCCATCCCCGATCTGGTGGCGGCCGGGGTGACGGTGGGGCTGGGCAGCGACGGCTACATCACCGACATGTTCGAGATCATGCGCGGCGCGTTCCTGATCCACAAAGCCTATCGGCAGGACACGGCGACGATGCCCGCGCATCTGGTGTGGCGACTGGCGACCGAGGGCGGCGCGCAGGCGATCGGGCTGGCGCGGGTTGGCCGGTTGGCGCCCGGCTGGCAGGCCGACTTGCAGCTCATCGACGCGGTCTTCCCGACCCCGGCCACGGCCGGCAATCTGTACGAGCAACTCTTGCTCTACCGCAACCGCGGCCACGTGCGTGGGGTGATGGTGGCTGGACAGGTGCGCGTCTGGGATGGTGTGGTGTTGAACGTGGACGAGACTGCGCTGCGCGCTCGTGTGCATCGAGCGGCGGAGCGGCTGTGGCGTATGGACTGACGGCCGGTTTGTTGCTCACGGATGACACAGATGGCACGGATCGGTGGATTGGGTGAGAAATCCGTGTCCATCCGTGCGATCTGTGAGCCGGGTCGGTCACGTTTGCGAAACATCAAGGAAACAAGAGGAGCACTCCATTGGCCGACCTGACGACCACTCTATTCGGCACGACGATGCCATCCCCCTTCATCCTGGCTTCCGGGCCGCTCTCCTATGACGCGACCGGGCTGTGGGAGGCGTATCGCGCGGGCGCGGGCGGCGTCGTCACCAAGACGCTGCGGCTGGAACGGGCGATCAACCCGACGCCGCACATGGTCGTGCCCCGGTCGTCCAACCTGCGCGCCACCCTCTTCAACACCGAAAAGTGGGCCGATCTGCCCTGGGAGCAATGGGTGGAGCGGGAATTGCCGGCCATGCAGGGCCATCCCGGCCTGCTGATCGCCAGCATCGGCCACACGCCCGCCGAGGGGGAGGTGATCGCGGGGCCGGTGGCCGCGACCGGCGTGGTGGACGCCATCGAGTGCGTGGCGTACACCAAAGCGACCATCGTTGACCTGGTGCGCCGCGTGCGCGAACAGGCGCCGGCTGTGCCGATCCTCGCCAAGCTGACCTTCAACTGGGGCGACGACCTCTATCCGGCCGCCGAAGCTGCGCTCAAGGCCGGCGCGACCGGCTTCACCGCGATTGACTCCATCGGGCCGACGCTGCAAATTGACATCGAGACCGGCGGACCGACCATCGGTGGCGCGGGCAGCAAGGCGTGGATGTCGGGCGCGGCGATCCGGCCCGTGGCGCAGGCGGTCGTGGCCGAGCTGGCGGCGCGCTTCCCCGGCGTCCCGATCGTGGGAACCGGCGGCATCATCCAGGCCGAGGACGCGGTCGAGATGACGATGGTCGGCGCGACCGCGCTGGGGGTATGCACCGGGCCGCTGCTGCGCGGCCTGGAATGGTTCGAACGCACCCACAAATCGCTGAGCGCGTGGCTGGATGGTCACGGCCGCGCGCGCCTGTCCGACGTGCGCGGGATTGCGCTCGAGCATCTACAGGCCGTCGAAGACACCGCGCCGCTCACCTTCGACTTCGCGCCGCTCAAATGCACCAAATGCGACCTTTGCGTGGTCCTCTGTCCCTACGACGCGCGGCTGATGGAAGGCGATAAGCCGAAAACGCCCGACCTGAAACAAATCCTCCTCGAAGACCGCTGCCGCTACTGCGGCCTGTGCGTGGAGGTATGCAAGCCGGGCGCGTTGACGTATGGGAATTGGCCGAGGTAAAGACGTAGTGCGTAGTGCGGGTTGCGTATTCAGTTTCTGTTGGTAGGTTGGCAAACCAATCTACTAATCTACCAATTTACCAATTTCCCCGCAATACAGTGATCGAGCGAATCTATGACAAACAACTCACTCATCTCCTTCACCCGCTCCCTCATCCGCTGCCCCAGCCGTTATGGCGAAGAGAGGGCGGTGGTTGAATTGATCCTGGCCGAGATGACCCGGCTGGGCTTCGACCGGGCGTGGCGCGACGCGAACGGCAGCGCGGTCGGCGTGATCGAAACCGGCCGGCCGGGGCCGACGATCCTGCTCGACGGCCATTGCGACACGGTGGGGATCGCGCCCGGCGTGACCTGGGCGCATGATCCGTTCGGCGGCGAAGTGGACGACGGCTTCATCTATGGTCGCGGCGCGGCCGACATGAAGGGCAGCATCGCCGCGATGATCCATGCCGCGGCCGGGCTGGATCGCTCCCGGCTCACAGGCCGGGCCGTGGTCAGCGCGACGGTGATGGAAGAGAACCTGGAGGGCGCGGCGCTCAAGACGGTGATGGACGTCGCGCCGCCCGATTTCGTCGTCATCGGCGAAGCGACCGACCTGGCGCTGAACCGGGGCGGCCGCGGCCGGGCCGAGATCCACCTGGAGACGATCGGCCGGCCCGCGCACTCCTCCACGCCGCACCTGGGCCGCAACGCGGTGCATGATATGCTGGCTGTCGTCGCGGCCGTCGAGCGCCTGCCCATGTCGAGCGATCCGCTCCTCGGCCCCGCGGTCATGGCGCTGACCGACATCATCTCCGACCCGTACCCGGCGTATTCCGTCATCCCCAGCCGGTGCCGCGTGACCTACGACCGGCGGCTGCTGGCGGG
>CAZYHE010000424.1:1862-4675 GCA_964647225.1 uncultured Anaerolineales bacterium | reverse complement strand
CGCCGACCTCCTCTCGTGAAATATCCGGGCTAAAACGATGGGCTCATACGCGGCTATTTCACCGATCGGCGATGTCACGCCTTGATCACTCGATGTGGTGTTTGAGCACCCATTTCAGTGTGTCGATGAAGACCGGGACGTCCAGAGGCTTGGTGCAATACTTAAGAAAGCCCGCTTCCAGCCCGGCCTGGAGATGCTGCTCTCCTGCACGTGCAACGACGTTCAGATGGACGGCGACCAGATCGCCAGTATTCGCGCGTGGCAGCTCAACACGCAGACGTGGCACATCGTCAAGGCGCGCTACTTCGCCGATTGCTCCGGCGACTCGGTGCTGCGCATCTCCGGCGCTGAGTATCGCTGGGGCCGCGAGAGCCGCCACGAGTTCGACGAGTCGCACGCGCCCGCGGTCGCCGACGGCAAGACGATGGGCAACTCGATCCTGATCCAACTGCGCGAGATCGCCGAGGGGGAGCACCGGCCTTTCATCCCGCCGGCGTGGGCCATCCAATACGATGAGAGCAACCTGCCGAATCGTCCCCTGAAGCCTGAAGGCCACAACTTCTGGTGGCTGGAGGTGGGCGGCACGGGCAACACCATCACCGACACCGAAACCAACCGCGACGAGTTGCTCAAGATCGGCTACGGCATTTGGGCCTACATCAAGAACCACCCGGACGGCCGCGGCCGCCGCTGGGAGTTGGAGTGGATCGGCGCGCTGCCCGGCAAACGCGAAAATGTGCGTTATATGGGCGACCACATCCTGACGCAGAACGACGTGCTGGCCGGCGGCCGCTTCGACGACATCGTCGCGTACGGCGGCTGGCCGATGGACGACCACCACCCCGACGCCATCCACTACCCCGGCGAGCCGACGATCTTCCACAAGGCGCCCTCGCCTTTCGGCATCCCCTATCGCGCCCTCTATTCGCGCAACATCGGCAACCTCTTCTTCGCGGGCCGCAACATCTCCGCGACGCACATGGCGCTCAGTTCGACGCGCGTGATGGGCACGACCGCGCTGCTGGGCCAGGCCGCGGGCACGGCGGCCGCGGTGGCGGCTCGACATGGGGTCTCCCCGCGCGGGGTCTACGAACGCCATCTCCGGGAGCTGCAAGAGACGCTGATGGACGACGACTCGTGGCTGCCGGGGTTGCTCCGCCCGATCCCGGAGATCTGCCAGGAGGCGCAGCTCTTCGCCTCGGCCGGCGATCCCGAGCCGCTGCGCAACGGGGTGGACCGGACGCTGGGCAAGGATGACAACGGCTGGTGGGCGCCGCCCGGCGAATCTGTCACCTACTACTTCGGCTCGCCCATGAAGCTGAGCACGGCCCGGCTGGTGTTCGACAGCAACCTGCACAACCTCAAGCGGATGCCGTGCTCCTACCCGCTCAAGGGCTACGATGTGAAGATCCCCGGCATGATGACGCGCGCCTTCGATCTGGAGATTTTGGATAGCGCCGGGCAATGGCAGGTGGCGCAGCGCGTGGAGGACAACCACCAGCGGTTGGTCAAGCTGCCACTCGATGTCGAGACCGCCGGCCTGCGCCTGATTCCACGCGCCAGTTGGGGCGGCGAGCGGGTACACGTGTTCGGGTTCGACGCGCGCTAGCGCCTGCAACAAGCATAGAGGGAGATCAGAACATGGCATCCAAACTCAATGTCGGGGTCATCGGCACCGGCATCCTGGGCGAACAGTACGTGAAATTCTTCCGGGAGCACCCGGCCACCCAACTGCGCGGCGTGGCCGACATCCGGGCGGATGTGGCTGCCCGCGTGGGCGCCGGGGCTAACGTGCCCGCGTATAGCGATTGCCAGGACATGCTCCGGGCCGAAGCACTCGATCTGGTAGTGGTCGCCACCCCAGACCCGGCGCATCGCGATCCCGCGCTGGCCGCGCTGGCGGCCGGCGTGCCGAACCTGATCCTGGAGAAGCCGCTGGCGACCACCGTCGCCGACGCCCTGGCGATCTGCGACGCGGTCGAGCAGCACAAGGCGCGGGCCTTCGTCAACTTCGCCAACCGGGCCGCGCCGTTGGATCTCGCCAGCCGTTATGTGATCCAGGGCGGGCTGCTCGTCCCGGTCGTCTACGGCGAAGCGCGGCTGGACGACAACATCATCGTCCCGACCGGGCTGTGGGGCGAGCGGTCGCGCGCGTGGGCGGCCGGCTCCTCCACGGCGCACTTCCTCCTCAGCCATGTGGTTGACCTGCTGCGCTGGTACTTCGCGCCGGCCGAAGTCACAGAAGTCTATGCCATCAGCCAGCGCCAGGCGCTCGGCTTTACTCCCGACCTCTACGACGCGTTCCTGACCTTCGACACCGGGCTGAAGGTGCGCGTCAAAGCCGAATGGATCAAGCACATTGATGAGCTGGTCGAATTCTACTTGTGCTTCTCGGGCCGCGCCGGCTCGCTGATCTACAACAAGCGCGGCGGTTTCGGCACGGCGCCGGGCTGGCGCGCCAACGTGGCCGAGACGACCACGGCCGCACAGCTCGTCGCGCACCAAGACGCGCTGCTGGCGCAAGGCGTCAAGGTGGCGGCGCTGCTCCATCGGCCCTCGCCCGTGGCCGGTCTGCTGTCGGCGGGCGGTGACAAGCTGCAGCCCAGCCTGGAGTTCCGCGGCGATCCCACCGCCGGCCTGTTGCCGCTGGTGGGCCACTTCATCAACGCGATCCTGGAAGACACGCTGACGCCGACAAGCTGGCGCGACCGCGGCCCGCTGCCGACACACCTGGACGGGCTGAAGCAAACTCAGGTCGTGGCGGCGATCATCGAGTCGGCAGAGACCGGGCGGGTGGTCAGCCTCGACTAAGC
>CAZYHE010000424.1:0-1762 GCA_964647225.1 uncultured Anaerolineales bacterium | reverse complement strand
CCCTGCGATCCCAGGGTCTTCTCCGCGCTGATCGGAGGAGACCCTGCCCTTTCCCCGGAGCGCAAGCTTGCGAATTTCATCCCAAGAAACTCAAACTGGCTATTGACAACCCGGCCAAATCATGATATATTCGGTATACCATATACGGAACATCCAACCCAACTGACAGGACGATCCCAATGACTCCCGCTGGAATGTCCGCTCCGACAACAGCGCTGGCGATGGAGGGGTTCAAGCTCGACCGCACCCTCCTGAGTGACCAGATCGTGGAGATTTTGCGCGACCGCATCATCAGCGGCCGGATCGCGCCCGGCGCGGCGCTGGTCGAGCGGGAGCTTGCCGAGCAGCTCGGTGTCAGCCGCATCCCCGTGCGCGACGCGCTGATGCAGCTCGAGGCCGAGGGACTGGTTGTCAATGGCTCGAACACCCGCTGCGTCATCGAGTTGACCGAGCGCGATATCCGCGAGCTTTACCAGGTGCGCCTGGCGCTCGAGAAGCTGGCGGTGGGCCTGGCGGCGCAAAATGTCAGCGTGGCCGACAGGATTGCCCTGTGCGAGAAAGCGCAGGAAATGCAGCGTGCGATTGACAACAAGGATCGCGCCACCTACCGCCGCAACGACCTGGAAACGCATCGCCTGATCTGGGGGATGTCCGGCAACACGCACCTGGTACGCGCGCTCCAGGCGATGCTTGGCCCCATTTTCATGCTGGTTTCCCGCCACGCCGACCACTTCGACTGGTCCGAGACGCGTTCTCTGCACGAGGAGTTGATCGGCTGCATCTGCGCCGGGGATGTGGCCGGCGCCGAGGCCAACATCGAGCGCCACATCGAAAATGCGCGCCAACGATCGCTGAAGCTGTTTGCCCAAGGAGTGTTGTAGAGAGGAAAGACCGGGGAGGCCGCACCTTTCCCGGTCCCTCAGAAGGAGGTGATCGCCACGGATCCACTGGTCGGACGAGGAAGTTTGTCCATCGCGAAGGCTGCGGTCGAGCAGCCCGGCATCTGGGAGATTCCACTCATCGGAGGACATATCATGGCAAAGCAGATCACACGTCGCACGTTCCTGGGCATGTCGGCATTGGCGGTTGGCAGCGCGCTCGCTGCCTGCGCGCAGCCGGCCGCGCCCGCACCCGCGCCCACCGCGGCGCCTGCCAAGGCGGCCGAGCCAACCAAAGCGCCGGCCCCTGCACCGACCACCGCGCCCGCACCCACCGCCGCGCCCGCCAAAGCGGCCGAACCCACTAAGGCGCCGGCCGCCGCCGCGCCAGCCAGCGCATTCAAAGAAGCCCCGATGTTGGCCGAGTTGGTCAAGGCCGGCAAGCTGCCGCCGGTTGACCAGCGGCTGCCCAAGGAACCACAGGTCGTCAAGACCTTCAAGGATGTCGGTACATACGGCAACACGCTACGATTCGGTCAGCCCGACAGCGGCCTGTGGAGCTTCACCTGCCTCCGCTGCACGGGGCTGTTCGAGTACGATTTTGCCAACAGCCAGATCAAGATGTCCATGGGGAAGGCTTACAAGTTCTCACCCGACGCCAAGACCTTCACCATCGAGCTGCGCAGCGGTCAGAAGTGGTCTGATGGCACGCCGTTCACCACCGATGACATCATGTTCTGGTGGGAAGATGTCGAGAACAACAAAGACCTGCGCCCCGCGCGCGACAAGTTCTGGCAGGCGGGCGGCAAAGACCCGACGTTCAAGAAGGTCAGCGACACGGTTCTTGAGATCACCTTCGCCATCCCCTACCCGGTCGTGCTCGA
>CAZYHE010000423.1:2330-4689 GCA_964647225.1 uncultured Anaerolineales bacterium | reverse complement strand
GATGGGCCAGGCGGAGCTATCGTCGGCCGACCTGGCGCGCATGTTCCAGGCCGCGGAGCAGGGCATCCAGGAGCGCGGCAAGGCGCAGCTCGGCGACAAGACGATCCTCGACGCGCTGCATCCGGCGGTCGAGGCGTTCGGGGCTGCGCTCGCTGCGGGCCAGCCCGTGGCGGCGGCCGGCGCGAGCGCGTTGGCGGCCGCCACGGCCGGCCGCGATGCCGTCACCCCGCAGCGCAGCAAGATCGGCCGCGCCAGTTGGGTCGGCGAGCGCACCGAGGGGCGGGTAGATCCCGGCTGCGCGGCCCTGGTGGTGATCCTGGCCGCGCTGGTCGGCTGATGCTGACTTTCGGAACCGTATTCGAACCGTAGCGGAGCGTCCTGAGCGGAACCAGCTGCTTTTCGCGGGTGAAGTCGAAGGATGCGCGCCTCCCTAGCAAGGCTGAACTGTTGTGTTCCTGTTTCTCTCTAAATTGCTCCCGCCCCTCGTCTACCCTTTGGGGCTGGCCTGCCTGGCGCTGGCGGTCGCGCTGATTTACCGCGGCCGCCGCGGGCAGGCCACGCTCATCATCTTCAGCATCGTGCTGCTCTGGCTGGGCGGCAACCGGCTCATCGGCATGGCGATCGTGCGCTCGCTGGAGGCCGGCTATCCGCCGCTGACGCAGACCCCGCGCGCCCCGGTGATCGTCGTCCTGGGCGGCGGGTCGCGCTCGCCCGATTTCCCGCGACCGACCGCCGAACTCAATGAGGCCGGCGACCGGCTGTTATACGCGGCCTGGCTCTACAAGCAGGGCGCGGCGCCGCATCTGCTGCTCAGCGGTGGACGGGCGGCGTGGCTCGGTTCGGGGCGCGTGGATGAAGCGGAAGCGATGGCGCAGATACTCGAGATGATGGGGGTGCCGCGCGCCGCGCTCTGGCTGGAGGATGGCTCGCGCAATACCTACGAGAACGCGGACGCGACCCGCCGGCTGCTGGCGGAACGGGGGATCACCGAGATCATTCTGGTGACATCGGCGATGCACATGCCGCGGTCGGTGCGTCTCTTCGAGCGGCAAGGGCTGCGCGTCATTCCCGCGCCCACCGATTTCCAGGTGACCCAGGCCGATTGGGACTACTTCACGCAGCCCGATCTCGGCATCCAGGCGCTGAATTTGCTCCCGGACGCCGACGCCCTCGCCTACACATCGCGCGCCCTGAAAGAGTACATCGGGATGGTGGTCTACACGCTGCGGGGGTGGATGTAGCGCAAGATGGCATCTTGCGCTACTCTCCCGGCTCATAGCATGATCGCGCCGCGGCCAAAAAGCTCATCGAACGGAATATCCACCCGCGCCTCCTGGGTGATGACACGGATCAACAAGCGCATCAGCGGCAGTTCGTCGGCCGCGATCCGCCCCTGGGCCTCCCAGACGGGCAGCGCCTTCGCGAATTGCTGCACGATGTACGCGCCCTCCAACGTCTCCCCGGCCATCTCCGACACCGCCTCACCGTAGGTCAGCCCACGGCCCAGCAGCCGCCCCAGCCGGATCGTCCGGCCACCGACGCAGGTGACGTACTCATCGCCCACCCCCGGCAGCCCGACCACCTTGTCCGCACCGCCGCCCATCAGCGTCACGATGCGGGTCATCTCCCGCGCGCTGACGCCGAAGAGCGCGGCCGCCAGGTTGTGCATACCGGCCCCGGCTTCATCCACGCCGCCGGCGCGCTCCAGGAGGCCGCCGGCCAGCCCCACGGCCAGCGTGTAGGCATTCTTGAGCGCCGCGCAGGTTTCCACGCCGATGATGTCGGTCGAAAGCCAGATGTGGTAGTAATCGGTGCGGAAAAGCTCACGGAGATGGCGCAGCGCGGCCTCGTCGCGGCCGGTGAAGAAGACGCACGTCTGGCGCCGGCCCGCCAGCTCGCCCGCGATGCACGGCCCGCCGATGGCGTTCAGCGAAACCTGGTCGCGCAAGGCCGGCGGCAGCTCGCTCGCCAACACGTCGGGCAGGATGCGCGGCGCGCCATCGGGCTGCGCCTCCAGCCCCTTGGTCACCGCGATCACCTGCGCACCCGGCCAGAGCAGCGGCCCCAACGTGCGACCGATCCAATGCACGCCCAGCGAATTCACGCCGCTGACGATCGCATCGGCGCCCGCGAGCGCCTCCGGCAACTGCTCGACGAAGTAGGGTTGGACGCGCGGCGGCAGGGGCCGGCGCAGCTTCGGGTGATAGCCCTGCGCCAGGCACGAACGGATGATCTCGGCGTCCAGGTGCGTGCCGACCAGCCGGATCGTGTGACCGTTGTCGCTCAACGGCCAGGCAACCGCCGTGCCCATCAGGCCGGCGCCGAGGATGGTGATGTTTGCCATGATGTCGGATCTCCT
>CAZYHE010000423.1:0-2230 GCA_964647225.1 uncultured Anaerolineales bacterium | reverse complement strand
GCCAATGCCGCTCGCACATCTCCTTCCCGCGCCTCGATGATCCCCGCCAGGATCAGCCGGCCGCCGGGCGCCAGGAAAGTGTGAATGCCTGCCTGGAGCAACATCTCGATGATGTGCGGCAGGATGTTGATCAGGATCACATCCCAAGCGCGCCGCGCGCCGTCGGGCAGACGCCAGAATGGGGCATCATCCGGTCCAGCGCTGGCAATGACGTGGATCGCCAGCGGCAGATGGTCTGGATCATCGTTCAGCGCGGCGTTCTCGGCGGTGGCGCGGACGGCGATCGGGTCAATGTCGAATGCGTCCACTGCGCGTGCGCCCAGCCGGGCCGCGGCGATGCTCAGGATGCCGGAGCCACAGCCCGCGTCGAGCACGCGCTGGCCCGGTTTCACCACGTCTTCCATCAGGCGCAGGCAAAGCTGTGTGCTGGGATGCAGGCCGGTGCCGAACGCCATCCCGGGATCGAGGTAGATCGGCACATCGGTCGGGCCAGGCTGCACGGTCTGGCGCTCCCAAGAGGGGATCACCAGGAAATGTTCCCCGATGCGCAGCGGGTGATAGCTGGCCTTCCACGCGTTCGCCCAATCGGTCTCGGCCAGGTCGCGCACGTGCGGCTCGCCGAGCGGATGGATCCGGCCCAGGAACCACAACCCCTCTTCGATCTGCCGGCGGCGCGCGGCCGCGTCGGGGTCGTCCGCAGGCAGGTAGGTTTTCACAGTGACGACCGGATGGTGATCTTCGCCGATCGGGTCGAACCCCTCGACTTCGGTCACTGCGCCGCCCTGCCCGTCGGGCCGGCTATTCAAGCGGTTGAAGAGTTCGCTGACCGCCTCAGCCGCCTCGCCGTCGGCTTGTACACTGATCTCGATCCATTCCACTTCAGGCATCCTCGAATCTCATCCAAACGCATTTCCTACGGCATCCAGGAACTTCTCGAAAATATTCCGCGTGTCTTTCTGCATGCAATCCAAACCCAGCGTGTCGCCCAGTTCCTGGAACAGCTTGCGCTGCTTCTCGTTCAGCTTGTCGGGCACGACGATGCGGACGGTGACGAGCTGATCGCCGCGGCGGTTGCCGCGCAGGACGGGTACGCCTTTGCCGCGCATGCGGAAGACCGCGCCGTGCTGCGTGCCGGCCGGGATCGTCAGCTTGGCCTTGCCATCCAGGGTCGGCACATCCGGCTCGCAGCCCAGGGCCGCCTGCACGATGTTGATCGGCAGCTCCAGCAGGATGTCGTTTTCCTGGCGCTGGAACACGGGATGCGGCTGGACGTGCAGGAACACGTAGAGGCTCCCGGTCGGGCCGCCGCGTTCCCCCGGCTCCCCTTCACCGCTCAAGCGGATGCGCATCCCATCATCCACGCCGGCCGGGATCGCGACCGACAGGTGGCGCGTGACCGTGACGCGCTTCTGGCCGCGGCAATTCGCACACGGTGAGGTCACGACCTCCCGCTCGCCGTTGCAGCGCGGGCAGGGCGTGACGCTGACGAACTGCCCCAGGATGGTCTGCTGCGCCCGGCGCACCTCGCCGGAGCCGTTGCACTGCGGACAGCGCATCGGCTTGGTGCCCGGCTCTGCGCCGCTGCCCTGGCAAACGGTGCAGGTCTCCAGCCGGGGGATCTCGATCTCCTTCTCCGCGCCGAAGACCGCCTCCTGGAAGGTGATCTCCAGATCGTAACGCAGGTCATCCCCGCGCGCGGGGCCGCGCGTGGCGCTGCGTGCGCCGCCGAAGCCGCCGAAGAACTCCTCGAAGAGATCGCCGAAGCCGCCCATGCCACCGAACGGGCTGCTCGGTCCGCCGGCCCCGAACCCGCCTTGTGCCGCCGCATGACCGAAGCGATCGTAGGTCTGGCGCTTGTCTGCGTCACTGAGGATCTCGTAGGCCTCGTTCACTTCTTTGAAACGTTCTTCCGCATCCGGCGCTTTGTTGACGTCCGGGTGATACTGGCGCGCCAGTTTCCGGTAGGCGCTCTTGATCGCGGCCTCATCGGCGTTGCGCGCCACGCCTAACACTTCGTAATAATCGCGTTTACTCATTCTTTGCTACTCGTACCTGGTGTTGTTTGACTTTGCTCGTCATCATGGTCTTCCCAACTGATGATCCAGACGCATAGACCGGCCAGCCCGATTGTGGCGGCGATCAGCGCGGCCCACTGGCCCGGCTGGAAGCCCACCTCGCGCGCCGAAATCACGACGATGACCACCATCCCCACCGCCAGCAGCGCCCATGA
>CAZYHE010000422.1:0-4695 GCA_964647225.1 uncultured Anaerolineales bacterium | reverse complement strand
GCCCCTTGTGGGCGTCCAGGCGGGCAAAGACACGCCGCCAACGGGCACAAGGCCCGATGCTACGTCAATTTGTCGGGTAGTGAGAATGCGTGACATTGGATATGGACGACCATGAACCGTCAGCCTGCTACACCGCCTACGGCGTGACGATCGGCTCTGAGCTGCCACTGCCGGAACTGCTCCCCGCCGCCGCGCCGCCTGAGGTGTTGATCCGCCTGGGGCGCGTGGCGGCGCCGCCCCCGCGCCCGTCCGAGCAGCGCCCCTTCGGTTGGACGCGGGTGGCGGCGGGGTGCGCCGTCATCCACTGGAACCAGGTGGCGACTTTTCAGGTGCGCGACGGCCGCGAAATCGTGGTGGATCCGGTCCCCGGCGTGGCGGACGCCGTGTTGCGCGCCTATCTCTTGGGGTCGGCGCTGGGGGTGCTGCTGCAACAGCGCGGCTGGCTGACGTTGCACGCCAGTTCGGTCGCCATCGGCGGGGGCGCGGTGGCCTTCCTGGCCGGTTCCGGTTGGGGCAAATCCAGCCTGGCGGCCGCGCTGCACGCGCGGGGCCATCCACTCATCGCCGACGATGTGACGGCGGTGCAGGTGAATGACGGCCAGCCGACCGTCGCCCCCGGTTTCCCGCAGCTCAAACTGTGGCCCGACGCCGTCGCCGCGTTGGGCGATGCGGCGGAAGGGCTGCCCCGGCTGGATCCCGCGCTGGAGAAGCGCGCCCGTCGCGTGGTCGCGGGCTTTGCGCCGGCCCCCCTCCCGTTGCGCCAGCTTTACGTGCTGGCCCCAGGTCCGGCCATTGCCATCGAACCGCTCGCGCCCCGCCCGGCCTTCCTGGAGTTGGTGCGTCATTCCTACAGCGCGCGCGTCCTGGCCGGCGCGGCGGTGGCCGATCACTTCGGGCAGTGTAGCCGGCTGGCCGGCCAGGTTGCCATCAGCCGTCTGTGCCGGCCGCAGGATTTGACCTTGCTCCCTGAGCTGGCCCGCCGGGTGGAACAGCACGCCGAAGATGCGCGCGCGTGACGGCTAGCGCGCCGGATCCGGCAGCCGCCGAATGAATGCGGGGCGAAGGTGCAACGTGTCGCGCGGTCGGCCTGCGCCGACCACGCGCGCACTTGCTGGCTGGCGGCCGCGTCCACGCAGGTGGACGCCCGGCGGGACGCCCTTTAGCCGCGATTTCAATCGCCCGGGACCGCGGATCACGAGTTGGATGTCGCGAAACACAGCACATGCTAGATCGAAGCATCATCAGGCTGGCCCTGGCCGCGCTGATTATCGCCCTCGGCGTGCTGCCGGTAGTCGCCGGCAACGCGCCGCCCGGCGCGTCTGCGGTGGATTTGGCGCCGCCGGGCGTGGCGGTTGTGCGCGCAGACCTGTCTGGGGTCGTCCTGCGCATTCGCGTGCCGGCCTACCACGTCAAGCAGATCACACGGGATGGCCGTGCCTATGATCAGATCGAGATCCCCGGCTATGCGTTGAGCCAGGCGCCGGGCCGGCCGTCGTTGCCAGAACGCGGCGTCCTGGTGGGCATCCCGGCCGGCGTGGAACCGACGTTGACCGTTATCCACAGCGACCATCGGACTGCAGCGGGCTTCCATGTGGTCCCGGCGGCGGCTTACGAACTGTACGACCTGCGTGAGGGCGCGACACGTGAAGCTGTGATGCGTGTGGGCACGCCAGGGGCGGATGCGGCGCTGGGGAGTGTGGCGTTGCGCGGCCGGCCGGTCGAGGATGCCGGGGTCTACGCCGCGGCGACGCTCGATCCCCTGACGCCGGTCGAAATCGCCGAGATCGGCTACCTGCGCGATCAACGCTACATCAAGCTGCTCATTCACCCGGTGCAACATGCGCCCGCCCTGGGTGAGATCGTCTACCATCGTCAGTTGGATGTGCGGCTGGACTTCGCCGCCCCAGCCACGGCGCAAGGAGCCGCGGCGGCCCGGCCCGAAAGCGCCCCCTTCGAGGCGCTGCTGCGCCGGGCGATCCTGAACTATGACACCGCGGCCGCGTGGCGCGTTGCCCCTGCCGAGACCTCGACGGTTCGTAGTGCGCACTTCAGTGCGCCGTCGGGCGCTTCAGCGCCCACTACGAACAGGGCCTGGAAGATGACCGTCACCCAGGCCAGCGTCTACCGTTTGACCTACGACGATCTCCGCGCGGCGGGCGTCTTGCAGGATCACCCTGATCCGCGTACGCTCCGGGTCTACCGCGGCGCAACCGAGATTCCGATCTACGTGATCGGCGAAGCCGACGGCGCGTTCGATCCCGGCGACCAGCTTTTCTTCTACGGCCAACCGACGGCAACCCGGTACAGCGCCGCCAGCATCTACTGGCTGACCATCGGTGGAACTGGCGGGCAACGCATGGCGGCGCGCGCCGTCCCGCCGGCCGCGGCCGGCCAGATCACGTCGTTTCTGGCGACCGTCCACCGGGAGCAGAACCTGGTCTATCAATCCGCAACGCCGCGCCACCCGGAGCACGAGCATTGGTTTTGGAATTACACGCTGGCGGGCAGCGCGCCGACGCGGAATTATACCTTCACCCTGGCCTATCCCGTCGCCGCGCCGTACACGGCCACCCTGCGCCTGAATCTGGCCGGCCGCACTTCGGGCGCGCACCGCATCCAGGTCGCGATCAACGGTCAGGCGGTGGGGGAAGCCAATTGGGCCGGGCTGGATGAGCAGACCTTCGCGTTCGCGTTTTCTTCGGCCTTCCTGCTCGCCGGCGCGGTCAACACCCTGACCGTCACTGCGCCGGGCAACGCCGATGGCTCGGCCGACCAAACGTATTACGACTGGTTCGCGGTTGACTACCGCCGGACGTTCGATGTGAGCGATGATGCCTTGACCTTCGCCGCTGACCTGACCGCCGCGCGCGGGTACACCCTGCCGGGCTTCACGGACGCGGATATCGTGCTCCTGGACATCACCCAGCCCCACAGCCCCACGCGCCTGACCGGCGGCCAAGTGACCGGGGCCGGCCCGTTTGCGCTCCAGTTCGAAGATGCGCGCGCTGGGCCGCGCGCCTACGCAGCCGCGGCGGCCCCGCGCCGGCCGGCCGACCTGACGCAAGACACGCCATCCGCGCTGCGCGATCCGGCCAACGGCGCCGACTACCTCATCATCAGCCACGCCGACTTCCGGGCGGCCCTCCCGCCCCTGGCCGACACCCGGGCCCGCCAGGGCTTGCGCGTCCAGGTGGTGGATGTGCAAGATATTTACGATGAGTTCAACGGCGGGGTGATGGAGCCGGCCGCCATCCGTGACTTCCTGGCCTACGCGTATGCGTCATGGACGCCGCCCGCGCCCAGCTATGTGCTGCTGGTTGGGGAGGGCAACTACGATCCGAAACACTACCGCGCCACCACCCGGCCCACGTACATCCCGCCCTATCTGGCGCCGGTGGATCCCTGGGTCTACCAAACCCCGGCCGAGAACTGGTTCGTCACCGTCAGTGGCGACGATGATCTGCCCGACATGTATTTGGGCCGCTTTCCGGTGGGCAGCCTGGCCCAGACGCAACTCATGGTCGCGCGGGCGCTGGCCTACGAGCAGGCCCCGCCGGCCGGCGCCTGGCAGCAGAGCAGCCTGTGGGTCACCGACAACGCGCCTGACCCGGCCGGCGACTTCTACGCTCTTTCCGACGGCGTGCTCGAACACCATCTGCCGGCCGGCTACACCGCCGAGAAGGTGTATCTGGGGCAGAATTATCCCTACGAAAACCCGTCCAGCGCAGCCAAAGCTGCGATCATCGCCGGGGTCAGCCGGGGCCAACTCCTCGTCAACTACACCGGCCATTCCAATTGGAACTTCTGGGCGAGCGAGCGCCTGCTCAGTCATACCGAGGTGGGCAGCCTGACGAACGGCGCGCAGCTCCCGATCTGGCTGGCGATGACATGCTGGACCGGCAGTTTCCATGCGCCGGACAGCACCCTGCCGCAAGCCCTGGATGTCGAACTGGTGCGTGCGGCGAACGGGGGCGCCATTGCCGCGTTTTCCCCGACCGGGCTGGGGGTCGCCTCCGGTCACGACCTCCTCCATCGCGGTTTCCTGGACGCGATGTTCGGGTCCGACCTCACCCGGATGGGCCAGGCGGCGGTCGCGGCGAAGCTGGATCTCTACACCAATTCGGGCCAAAACCTCGACCTGCTCGATACATTCGCGGTCTTGGGCGACCCCGCGCTGCGGATTGGCCGGGGCGCAGCCACGCCGACTGCGACCGCCACCGCGACGCCAACTCATACGCCGACCGCGACTCGCACGCCCACAGCAACCACGCCGCCCACGGCAACGCCGACGTCCACGTCCACGGCGACCGCCACTCGCACGTCCACGGCGACGCCGACCGCGACGCCGACGGCAACCATGCCGACGCGTACACCGACCGCGACGCCGACGTCCACGGCGACGGCAACCACACCGCCCACGGCGACGCCGACCGCGACGCTGACCGGCACGCCGACCGCGACCGTGTCGCCAACAACCACGCCATCGGCCTCACCGACGCCATCGGCGACCGCGACGGCGACGCCCACCGCAACGCCATCACGGCAATATATGATCTATCTGCCGCTGCTGGCCCGCGCACCATGACAGAAAGGAACACGGCGGCCGCCTGATACAAACTGCGGAATTCACCGGTGTTTTTTAAAACTGGAACCGCTTGAACTCCTCCGCCGCCTCGTAGCCGGGCTTCTGGCCCG
>CAZYHE010000421.1:0-4699 GCA_964647225.1 uncultured Anaerolineales bacterium | reverse complement strand
CGCCGAACTGGTGGCCGCGCTCGGCTGCGTGGACGCGGTCGTGATCTTCGATGACTTGACCGCCAACGCGCTCGTGTCGGCGCTCCGGCCCGACGTCTACGCCAAGGGCGGCGATTGGAGCCGGCCCGCGGGGCCGCGGCCGCCCGAGGCCGAGATCGTCGCCAGCTACGGCGGCCGGGTGGTTTTCCTGCCGTATATCACCGAACGCTCGACGACTGCGCTGATCGAAAAGATCGTCGAACAAAGCTTGCGGCCGCCCACGGCCGCGTGAATCGAGCATTTCCGCGCGCTGGCTCGGTCGGAGATAGCACGCCCCGCTTTTTCGGGCGCCGGCCAGCGCAAAAGACCAGCCCGTGCAGGAACTGCGCCAGGACAAGCCAACCATCGTGAGCCAAGCCGACCGCCGCACCCCGGAATTGCCCAACTTCGCACCGGCCGCCGCCGAGCAGACCAGTGCCGGGCTGGCCGTCTCGGCCGGGATCGTCGGGCTGGGGAACATTGCCAGCCGTGTGATCGGCCTGGCGCGCGACACCATCACCTCCTGGTATTTCGGCTCCCGCGGCGAGTTGAGCGCCTTCAACCTGGCCGCTCGCGTCCCCACCATGATCTACGACCTGCTGGTGGGCGGCATGTTGAGCGCGGCGCTCGTGCCGGTGCTCAGCGAATACGCGCGGCCCGAACGCCGTAGCGAACTGGCCCGCGTGGCGAGCGCCATCCTCACGCTGATCGCGCTCCTCATGGCCGGCATCGTGCTCCTCCTGGAACTGTTCGCCGCGCCGGTGGCGGGCATCCTGGGCGATTTCAGCGATCCCAGCCTGCAACGGACCCTCGAAGTCTGCCTGCGCATCCTCTCGCCCGCGGTGCTCCTGTTCGGGCTGACCGGCGGCGCGCTGGGGCTGCTCTACGCGCTCAAACGCTTCTCCTACACCGCTGCCGGCGGCGCGGTCTTCAACCTGGGCATCGTCCTCGCCGCGCCCCTGCTGGCGAACCGGATCGGCGTCTACGCGCTGCCGGTGGGCATTCTGCTCGGCAGCCTGCTGCAACTGGCCGTCCTCCTGCCAGGGCTGCGCGACATCGTCCTCCGGCTCTCGTTAGCCTGGGGCCACCCGGCCGTGCGGCGCATCCTGCAGCTCTACCTGCCCATCGCGCTCGGGCTGATCGTCACCCAGGCGCAGATCGTGGTGGATGGCCGGTGGGCCTCGGCGACCGGGCCGCAGAGCGTGAGTTGGATGCGCTACGCCACGACGCTGATCCAACTGCCGCTGGGGCTGATCCCGGTCGCGGTCTCGCTGGCCGCCCTGCCGAGCCTGGCCCAGTGCGCGGCCGCCCTCGATTGGGACGGCTTCCGCCGGATCTTCGCCAGCGGCCTGCGCTTCGTCATCGTGCTGCTCATCCCCGCGACCGTGGCGCTGTGGGTGCTGGCCGAGCCGATCATCCGCCTGTTGTTCGAGCACGGCAGCTTCACCCCGGCCGACACGGTGATGACAGCGCAAGCATTGCGGTTTTACCTGCTCGGCCTGCCGTTTGCGGGGGTTGACTACCTGTTGAATTACACCTACTACGCCCGGCAGAACACCCGCACCCCGGCGGTCGTTGGCGTGCTCGGCGTGGGGTTCTACTTCGCGGCCGCGTTGCTGTTGAAGGAGCCGCTGGGGTTCCTCGGCCTGGTGCTGGCCGATTCCGCCAAGCAGGCCAGCCACGCGCTGATCATGAGCGCCCTGTTATTGCGCAGCCTGGGGCGCTTTGGCGGCCAGCACATCGGGCCGACCGCGCTGCGGGTCGCCCTGGCCGCGGCGCTCATGGGCGGGCTGCTGGCCGCGGTCGCGGGTTGGCTGGCCGCGCGTTTCGGGGGCAGCCTGCCGGGCGAGGCGTTCATCGTGGGAGCGTCCGCCCTGGTCGGCGGTGCGTTCTACCTGCTGGCGTTGCGCGTCCTGGGCGTGCGCGAGGTCGTCACGCTGCTGGGGGCGGTGGCGCGGCGCAAACCCCCCGCGCTGAATTGACGCCATCCCGCAGCCGCGGTATAATCTTTCAGCTTCCACACGGAAGCGACGCACTCGTATGGAGGATCGTTCTGCTCATGGCAAAGAAAAAGCTAGTCCGGCGTGTTCCCCAATCCCCATCGCCGCGCATGTACGGCGACGGGAAACCCTCGCAGGCGGCCCAGGCCGCGACCGGAAAATCACCGGCGGCTCGCGCAACGTCCGGCGGGATGGGCGGCGCGTCCATCGCGCGCGGCGCGGCCAACCTGGCCCAAGAATATGGCTATGTCCTCGGCGATCTAAAGCGCCTGGGGCTGATCGCGGGCGCCCTGTTTGCGGTGTTGGTGATCCTGGGGGTCGTGATCCGGTAGTACAGGGATCGCGCCAACAAGAAGACGGGTAGTGCGGCCGGTGATCTGCTGGCCGCACTACCCGTCTTTATTTGTCGTTGTTCACCCCGTAGCATCGGGCCTTGTGCCCGTCGGGACGCCCACGAAGCGCACCCACGAGGGGCTAGGCTACGAGTTCGCTGGTGGGCCGGCGGAGCGGCAGCCAGCCGGCGATGACCGTGTCGGCCACCACATGGCACGCCAGGCAAAGCCAGAAGTTGCGGGTCAGCACGAACAGGCCGGTCGTGGCGATCGCCAGGGCCAGGCCGCGCAGCAGCGCCTCGGGCCGATCGTGCCGCCGCGCTTCGGGGGCCGGCCAGCCGAGCGTGTCCCGGAAGAACGGGTTCAAGCCCGCCTCGAGCAGCGCCAGCCCCAAGCCGAGCCAACAGCCCCAATAGAACGGCTGCGCTTGCAGCTCGCGCAAGAACCCCGCGGGAATCGGCGCGGGCAGCGCCGGCAGGGCGGCCAGCCAGGCGATCAGCGCGGCGCGGCAGAAGGCCAGGCGCCACTGGGTCAGGCCGGCGTCAATGGCCGCGCGGAGGGCGAGGAGCACCCGGCCCTCTCCCGCGGGGATCGGGCGCTCCTCGCCGGTCGGGAGCGCGCGGCGGTAGACGAGCCACCCGAACGCCAGCAGCGCGATCACCAACCCCACGAACGGCCCGCCGGCGCTCAGGCTCTCGATCCAGTCGAGCTCTGCGATCCCCAGCAGATAGGGCGAGATCGCGCCGTAGCGCCACGCATAGAAGGGCGGCAACAACAGATAGAGGGACGCGATCAGCCAGGCCGCGGCCTGGGCGCCGCTGGAGCGCAGCACCCGCGCCGCGACCCGCAGACGCGGCCGCGCGCAGACGCGCGCGATCAGCCATGCGAGATTGACTGCCAGGATCGCCAGCGCGGCCGTGACGAACGCCCACAGGCCGGGTTGGGTCAGGTCAAAATGGGTTTCGAGCCAGTTCATAAACCCTATTGTCGTTCCAACGCCGAATCGAGCCGCGCCGGCTTCGTCTTCAGGTGCGGTACGTGCGCCCGGCCAGGCGCCCGGCTCACGTCGCGATGCGCCGCTTCATCGGCCTGCGCCGCGAAGATCTGCACATCAGTGGCCGGCGCCGGGTTGCCGAACGCGGCCGGCAGCCCCCGGAAGGGCGAGCCGCACAGCCAGCGCACGAACCGCATGGGCCAACTTCGCAAATTGCGTTTCATGGGACACCTCCTGTCCACTCGGACACCAGATTCCATACCCGATATGGGCTGTAGCATAGGGCCTTGTGCCCGTCCGAACGCCCACAAGGGGCTAGGCTACAACGAGATTCGTCTCCACCACCTGCCGCACCCCCGGCACACGGTTCAGAAGTTTCAACCGCGCGGCGTCCACGTAGTCGGCGCCGGCCAGGATGGCATAGCCGGCGAGGGCCAGGTAGGCGGCGGCCATCAGCACCGTGGCCTGGGGGATGGCAGACGCCGCCGCGCCGCCAAACAACCGGAAGCCTTGCAGGAGCCGATCCACCAGGACCAATTGCTCCCCGAAACTCGTCCGCAGGCCGTCCACCCCTTGCAGGGCGACCGCGAAATGGCCCAGGTCGGCCTGGCTCTCGGCCGCGAGCTTGCCCAATTGTTCGCCGGTTCCCTTCGTCTCGTAGAACTGCGCCAGCAGCTTTACGAACTGTTGGCCGGCCGCCACATCATTCAGCCACGCCAACACTTGCTGCGCCGCGGTCTGCGCGATCATCGGGCCACAAAGCGCCACGACCGCGTTGTACGCGCTGAGCGCGAACTCGCGCACGAGGGTGTAAATGCGCGTCACCTTCTCCCCCACACCGAGCGCCTGGGCGATATCCAGCCCGACGATGCCGGCCGCCTGGGCCACTTGCCCCAGCCCCAACGCCAGCAGCCCGCTCATCGCCGTCTGGCCGGTCTTGGCCGCGTGCGACTCGATGAGACTCAGCGTGGCTGTGACCAGGGCGGCGAGCTGCTCGCGGGCCGCGGGGAGGTCGGCGGGCAGCGCCACCGCGCGCGCGGCGCGCTGCACGACCGGCGCTTCGCCCAGAAGGATCGCCAGGCTCTCCTCGATATCGGCGGCCGAGACCCGCGCCGCATCCACGCCGCGCTCGACTGCCCGTGTCGCGGGCGCAGCTTCCGGCGCAGTTTGCAGCAAGTAGGCGCTGATCTGCAGGTCGGCCACGGCCTTCGCCAGCAGTTGCGTGGAGGCCCGGGCGCGTTCGGCCGGATCGGCCGCGGCCAGCCCCGCGCTCGCCGATCGTGTCAGATCGGCCGAAATGGGCGCCAGCGCGGCCGCCCGATCCAGCATGGTCGGTTCGGATATGGCCTCGCGGG
>CAZYHE010000420.1:0-4704 GCA_964647225.1 uncultured Anaerolineales bacterium | reverse complement strand
CGCCAAGGGATGCGCTGTTGCCGGAGAAGGTGCTGTCCTTCACCGTCAGCGTGCCGTTGTAAATCATGACGCCGCCGCCGAAGGTGGACGTGCTGCTGTCGGCGAGGAAGCTGTCGGTGATGGTCAGCTTGCCGCCGTCGCTGTAGATGACGCCGCCGCCGAGCGAACTCGTGTCGCGTCCCCAGGCAAGCCGCAACTTGTTCAGGCTGAGAGAGACACCTGAATTGACCTTAAATATCCGCCCTGCCGAGGTGCCGCTGATGGCGACGCTTTGGCCGCTGCCATCAATGGTCGTGTTAGCCGCGATCGTGATGGGACTTGTCAGGTAGATGTAGCCGTTGCACGCGAAGGTCACTGTACCGCCGCCTGACAGCGCTGTCAGCAGATGCGCTTCGTCGCATTCGGTGATTACGCCGCCGGCGTGCGCGGGAGATGCTGGCAGCGCAAGCGCCAGTAGCGTCAATACCACGATGACCGCACCTGCAACCGATCGTGCTCGTCCGTTCATGAAATCCTCCTCCTTTGACTGTGGCCTTGCCTGTCGCTGATGGGTGTTCCTTTTCGGTTTCCTGTTGGAGATTTACGACTACTATCGCCGCGCGCTGGCGAAGGAAATGCCGCTCATAGCGGGCCACTCCGGATCAGACTGTGCCGCCGCTTCGACCGCCACCTGGATGCTGGGTACTGCTACGGAAATTGCTGTCCCCGTCATACTCAGCGGTGATCGCGTGCGTGCCAAGTGCGAGCGACGGTGTGATACGCGTCGCTTGTCAAGCGTTCAGCGCATTTCGCTGCGCGAGCGCAGGAGAAGCGCCGTGAGGATCACCGCGCCAAAGAAACTGGATGAAAGCAATACGCGCAACCCCCAGACATCCTGGATGGCTTGGGCCGCGAACGGTCGGATCATCGAGATACCTTGAACGGCCACCAGACCATAGCCTACGGCCAGCCAGATCAGGCGTCGCGTCGTGCCAGTCGCCGTCAACAAAAAAGCATCCAGCAAGACGACCAGAGGAAACAGGAGCCAGATGTAGTAGTGATACCAGGTGATGGGCGAGGTGAGGAGCATCACTGCGATGACCAGGCCAAGATCAAAGTCCTGCGCCAGGATCGGGTTGGTTGTGCTTTCGGGACGTCTGCGCAACACCCAGGCTGCCGCACCGACCGTGGCCAGGATCAATGCCAGTCGCGCGATCGTCAGCGAGACCGGCACGCTCACATCAGCCCACGCGTTGACATCCCCGCGCGTAAATGCATGCAGCAAAAATCCCGAGATTGACTGATTGTTGAACGCCGGGATGCCGCCGCCGCGCAGTTCTGACAGAACCATCTGGAAGTATGCGAGGTTGCCCGGCAAGCCGGCAGTCAGCAGGCTGAGCGCCAAAATCGCCGCACTGCTGGCGATGATGCCGGCGACGAGCGACCAGTTTCGCCGCCACGCAAAATAGAGAAGAAACAGCCCAGGATAGAACTTCAGCATCACGATAACGCCAAGCACAAGTCCGGCAAAAAAGGAACGATCCCGCCGGAGCAGCCAGTAACTCAAACCGAAACACGCGAAGATCAGCGCCGAGATGTTGCCGTGCCACATGTTGTCCAACACAGGCTGGAAGGTGAGCCCCATAAAAACGATCCAGGCGACACGCCAGCGATCGAGGATCGGATCGCCTCGCCCCGGTCGCGCCAGGTACAACAATCCGATGCACAACAGCGTCAACGCCATATTGACAATCAGCCAGGCGCGCGTGGCCGCCTTGAAGTCCAGGCCGGCGAGTGGACGAAAAATCCAGGCATATGCCGGCAGGTAAATCCAGCGGGTGGCCACCGGACTATCGGCGAAGAAATACTGCCGGAAGTTGTCCAGGAACGGACCGGCATTGGCATTGAAGCCGCCGGTCTCGGCATAGTTGGTGAGCACACGCACATCGCCGGTGGTCAACGATCGGCCTGCTACATAGTACGGCGAAAAGTCGATGCCGAACACCGGGTCATTGATGGTGTTCACGCCGTAATAAATGAAGAAGGCGATAGCGAATGCGATCAGCAAGGCGGCTGTCAGTTGCAGCGCCACATCCCGAGTCTCCGCAGATTGCCTGGGTACCATGAGCGACCTCCGAATTAGATGAACTCCTGCGCGGCTGGCTTGAAGACCTGATTGACGATTTTCGGCGCACCGCTCTTGCAGTGCCTCTCGTACACCGTGGCGCGGCTTATCGCACCCGCTGGAGCCACTGGTTCGGCCATTTCTCCAACTCAGTAAGAAAGTCCACAACAACTGCCATTGTATGCTCGGAACCATCTAAATGGTTACGAGTCGCTTGCACCGCCTTGGCCACAAGCTCACATTGATTTTTGCGATGCAATTCGACGATTTCTCTGCCGACCATGAAAGCGATGTGGCGCAAGAGCGCGAAGTTGTAGACTTCCTCAAATTCACGCCAACTGAGATTCCGTCCTTCGACGCAGCAAAGCTCCGCCAAAAAGGCCTTTTTACAGACTAAGACGAGCTCAGGAGGGAGGGGTTTGTCTTGGTAGAGCGGCGTCCCCTCAACAAGACGCATCAGGTCCGTTACCGCGATGTCATACCCCCCACAGTGGAAGTCAATGAATTTTGGGCGACCATTGTGAAATATGACGTGCTGATGCCATAAATCCCCGACCGAGTACCCCATCCATCTGCCATTTTGAGTTGCTGATCTCACGAGGCGGGCCACTTCTTCCTGCAAGTCGTCCATGCTCTCGAAGCTCATCGCCCGGGCCATGCCGATGATCGAATGGCAATCCGCGGGATCCTGGTCGTCCCATTTCCGCAGAACGGCGAAATTCGGCAGCCTTGCTTGGGCGAACTGCTCGAATTGGGCCGGATCACGGGGACACGCGTTCACGAGTTGCGCCAGAGCACGCGCGCAACTCTGCCACAGGTCCCCATTGGTCCCAATTTCCGAGATTTCCGCAATATCCCGCAACGAAGTCTGGCCCAGGTCCTCAATGGCCAGCATGTTATGCTCTTGAGAATAGCCGTAGACTTGTGGAGCGAACGCGCCGGCGCCCAGCTCCTGTAGAAAGCAAAGGTTGACGTAATCTTGGGCTATCTTCCATGACTGGCGAGGAATGATTCAATCTCAGTCAGCAGATACATCAGATTGCCGCCCTTGGTGTCATGTTGAGCGCGATTCTGGTCGAATAATAGGTCAGCCAATCATCTTCTATCAGATGATAGAGGTGATACCGCAATACCGGCGCACTCGCCTTGGCGATGGTTTTCCAGTAGTCAGCGCCATATTTCTGCTCGAATTCTTTCATCACCGCGGATATCTGCTGAACGAAATTCGAGATGGGCTTTTCCTGAGTGCGGAATACGCCCTCACTCGGTCGGTAATATCCTTTCAGCCAGTCCAGCAGAGCCGGGATGGGTTGAACACGCATGTCAAATCCGGCCGCGCTGAACATCAGCAGTTCCTTAACGATATTGTGCCCGTGGTACAGCCACGTTTGAATGTCCTTCGGGTCTTTCTGTAAGAGGTGCCACCGTAGAAACTCGAGCGCAGCCGGTAACGCGCGTCGCGCATCCGCATTTTCGGCGTAAAACAGCGCCTGCACGGCAAAAAAGGAGCCCCACACACAGCTTCGGTCCCAGGGCCATCTGCCCTGGGTCTTCGACGGCGTGCGAGAATCGGCGAGATGGTTAGGGTTAAGCCAGCCGCCATCCGCTCGCTGGCACAAGGTCAGCCAATCCCAGCCGCCTTGCAGACGTTCATCCGCGGCCATTCCTACACTGGCAAAGGCACGCAGGGGAATGGCATATAGGCCGCAGCAGTTCACCGTCTGTTGAGGCGGATCAGGGCAACGGCCCTGGAAATCTATTTCTCGAAGCATGTACTCGCAGCTTCGTCTGATCCGTTCATCAGCGACGGTAAATCCCATTTCTCCGAGAAAGGGTAGGACCCAGGCCGTAGTGACAAACTTCGGGCGCGACAGGGCATAACCTTGGCCTGTCTGCTGGCGATATCCTTTCGGTCCCCAGGGGCCGCCGCTGAACCATGAGCCATCCTCATTTTGCTTGGAAAAGATCTCCTCCGCGTCGCTGCCGTGTTCGACATCTTTCCAGAGTTCCTGCATTGGTTTGGATTGAGGATCTGTTTTCAGGATATGCTTGCAGGTGAGGTATCTGACCGGCGGAGAGGCATTTTCCAAGAGCCAGCGGATACTTGCCTTGGTTTCATCTGCATTCAAAAAGATCAATGTGGCCTCCACAGCCAACATCAAGCCGCGGTGACTGTCTGTAACATGGTCGGGGCAAAAATCTCGTGCAGGCGGCTGGTCGGCAACGACATATCCGGTGTGTCTACCATCTGGAAGAAAGCCGCCAGGGGCGCGCTTTGGAGCAGCGCGGTGACCGTGGCGCGCACCTTGAGTGGGCGTGCGTCAATCCATGCGGCTCGTCCACCTGCTCGATGACCTGAAAGGGCAGCACGATATTGCAGACCTCGCTCGTCTTGCCGTTCCAGACCAGCTCCACCTCCCGCTTGTCCTCGAACAGCAGAAAGCGATACTTGTCCGGCAAGGGTTTGTCCGCCTCGATGAAGCGGAGGATCTCCTGCTGTTCTTGTTCGGTCAGTCGGGGCATGGGAATGCTCTCTTTCGCGGTGTGTTACCCGGAGCCAGGGCGGGGGGTCACGATGGAAAATATAACGGATGACGCGT
>CAZYHE010000419.1:1993-4706 GCA_964647225.1 uncultured Anaerolineales bacterium | reverse complement strand
CAGGAGGGGAATCCGAAGGCGCGCCATGCCCCTTCCTCCTTCCGTGCGCTGGATGGCACGGGTTGTGAGGAGAGATGGAAGGGGGGAGTCTTCCGCTACGTTATCTAAATGTAGAGACTATTATAGGATAGGGAGCGCGAAATTGTCAAAATAGCTTCATGCGTTGTGAAGCCGGGCGCAAGGGCCGTGTTCACTCGCGCCCGGCAGGCTCATCCTCGCCGACGACGGTCGCCACGGCCCGCGTCCAGGCGACGGCTTCGCGCTCGGTGATCGTCTCGCCCCGAAAGCGGTGATCGTGTTTGCGGATCAGCTCGTCCAGTTCGTTGCGCAGATCGCGATAGACCGCCGCCTGCCATTCGCGCAGTTTGGCTGAGGCGCCGCCGGCCTGGGAGAGCGTCTCGGTGAAATGCGGGAGGCACAATCCGCCCGCCGCCACATAGCTTTGGGCGATGGCGGGGTCATTGATATGTTTGAGGAGTGTCTTGATCGCCCTGGAGGTCGCATTATTTTCTAACTGACAGGCCGGGCAGGGCGCCGTGGCAGCCAGGCGACGGGCGGCTGAGTCCGACCGGCTGCCCCACAGGCTGCGTTTCTCAGACGCTTCCAGGCCCTTGGCCAGGGTGTTGATCACATCCCGATAGACGATGGCCGTGCCCAAGACGCTGCCGCGGCGATGCGCCATCCGCCATGCGTGGATGTGACACGGCCCGCGCGCATCGCGCAGCTTCTGGCGCAGGTCAACATCCACCACGCCCTCGTAGAGCAGCGCGTTGATATAGCTGTCGCTGGCGCGGCGGGCCAACCGGCAGACCGCGCAGCCGTCGGCCTGCAACGCCTCCAGAAGCTCATGATAGAGCACATCTTTGTCGGCCATCGTCCCCGCCCCGCCCGCTGGTCAAAATAATGAAAAGCCTCTACCAGTGACTGGCGCCCTGGTAGAGGCTCTAAACGCACGATCCGCCCGGCGAACGCTGCGTTAGCGGCCGAACGCCTTCCGGCCGGCATAGACGGCGGCCTCACCCAACTCGTCTTCGATCCGCATGAGCTGGTTGTACTTCTCGACGCGCTCCGAACGGCACGGCGCGCCGGTCTTGAGTTGGCCGGTACCCATCGCCACGGTCAGGTCGGCGATGAAGCTGTCCACGGTTTCGCCCGAACGGTGCGACACCATCGCGGTCCAGCCGGCCTTGAACGCCATCTGGATCGTGTTGATCGTCTCGGTCAGGCTGCCGATTTGGTTCAGCTTGATGAGGACCGAGTTCGCCGACTTCTCCGCGATGCCGCGGCTGACGCGCTCGACGTTGGTGACAAACAGATCGTCGCCGACAAGCTGGATCTTGCTGCCCAGGGTCTTGGTCAGCAGCGCCCAACCCTCCCAATCGTCTTCGGCCAGGCCATCTTCGATCGAGACGATGGGGTACTTGGCGACCCAATCGGCGTACATGGCAACCATCTCGGCCGAGGAGATCTTCCGGCCTTCGGTGCGCAGATTGTAGACGCCGTCCTCATAGAAGCCGCTGGACGCGGGATCGAGCGCGATGCCGATGTCCTCGCCCGGCTTGTAACCGGCCTTCTTGATGGCCGTGATGATCAGCTCGACCGCCTCGGCGTTGGTCTTGAGCGCCGGGGCGAACCCGCCTTCGTCACCGACGCCGGTGGGATAGCCCTTGCTCTTGAGCACGCTCTTGAGCGCGTGGTAGGTCTCGGCCCCCCAGCGGACGGCCTCGCGGAAGTTCGGCGCGCCCACCGGCGCGATCATGAACTCCTGGAGATCGGTGCCTTGCCAGTTGGCGTGCGCGCCGCCGTTCATGATGTTCATCATCGGCACGGGCAGCAGCTTGGCCGGCACCCCGCCCAGGTAGCGGTAGAGCGGCAGGCCGATCGCTTCGGCCGCGGCCCGCGCCACTGCCATGCTGGCGCCCAGGATGGCATTCGCGCCCAGTTTACTCTTGTTGGGCGTGCCATCCAGATCCAGCATGGCCTTGTCAATGCCGGCCTGATCGAGCGCATCCATCCCGAACAGGGTGTCGGCGATCTCGGTATTGATGTGTTCGACCGCCTTGAGCACACCCTTGCCGCCGTAGCGCGACTTGTCATCGTCCCGCAATTCCAACGCCTCGTGGATGCCCGTGGATGCGCCAGATGGCACAGCCGCGCGGCCCATCGCATCGCACTCCAGCCACACCTCCACCTCGACGGTGGGGTTGCCGCGGGAGTCCAAAATCTCGCGACCCAGAACCTGGGTGATCTCAGTAGACATTTTGAAACCTCACGATCCTAGAAATTCTTACGGAAAGTTACAGTGAAGGAGTTATGGAACAGCGTGTTGCCGCCGCCGCCGCCATCGTTGCACTCCATTTCGTCCGGCAGTCCCGAAGTCATCTGCGTAGCAATTTCGGTATTGCTGGGATTGACGCCATCCGCCGAGACATAGACGTCATACGTGCCGCCCTTCCACATGGCAAACTCAGCCAGCCCCGGCCCCTTTGTGCCAGTTACCGTCTTATCCATGACATTGCCGGGTTGCCCGGCCGAGCCCTGCACCAGCGTCACGCCATCCACCGGATTGCCGCCCGCATCCACAACCTTAACGAAGATGTTGTGCTTGCCGCGATTCTCACAAGGCGTGAGCCGGCGCTTTTCGACCACCGAGAACTGCGCGGCCGGTTTGGGCGCCGAGCAGGGCCTCCACCCGGCCCGCATGGACCGCGCG
>CAZYHE010000419.1:0-1983 GCA_964647225.1 uncultured Anaerolineales bacterium | reverse complement strand
CCGGTTTGGGCGCCGCGGCCGGCGCCGCGGCTGCCGCGGCGGCTGGCGCAGCCCGTGCCACGACCGGCGGCGGCGGCACTGGGGTCGCAGTCGGCGGAAGCGGCGTCGCGGTCGGCGTAAAGGTCGGCGTCGGGATCGGCGTATTGGTCGGTGTGGCGGTCGGCGTGAAGGTCGGCGTCGGGATCGGCGTATTGGTCGGCCACGGCGTGTAGGTGGGGGTGAACTTCACGGGCAGGTCGGCGGCCAGGGCGACCCGGACGATCCGTTCCTGCAGGGTCTTGGCGGCGGTCCGTGCGGGTCGCGGCGCCGGCGCCGACGCGCCATTCGAGAGCAGGTTGAGGATCAGCCAGGGGGCTGCGACGCCGAGCAGCCAAACCAGGAGCAGGATCACTGCAACCAAGCGCACCTTGGCGCCGGTGCTGCGCGCCCCGAACCAGCCGGTCGCCTGGGTCGCAGCGCGATCCACCGGGGCCGCCACCGATACCGGCGTCGCGGCGGGCGTTGGACGTGGCGCACGCGCGGCCGGGACGGCGGGCGCAACTGGCGCGGCGGCCGCGGGCACAGCCGCCGTCATGATGGTCATCGTGCGTTCGTTGGACTGGCGCAGCCGCTGGTTCAGCAACCGGGTGAAGTTGAGGGCCAGGACGGAGTAACGCAGGGCCAACTTCTCGAAATCGTCCCGGCTCAACGACCAGCCAAACACGTCCGTGAGCGCCGCGACTTCACTCGTGTGCGGCTCATTCTCCAACAGGGCCGAGACACCGAATACATCACCGCTACCCACCGTTGTCGGGGGTTGGTTGGGGCGCTGCACCGACACCTGGCCCTGATCAATCAGGTAGAGGGCGCTGCCATAGGTGCCGCGGCAATAGATCCCCTGGCCGGCCGTGAAGCGCTCGGTGCGGAGATCCTGTGCGACATCCCGGAGTTGGTCGGTGCTCAAGCCGGCCATCAAGTTGAGCCGGCGCAGATGGCGGATCTTCTCCATGTCCTCGGTCGCGCCCGCCATGATGCGCAATTGGCGGCCGATTTCGGGGTGTTCGGAGATGATCTCGGTCAGGTCGTTGGCGCTCAACGCCAGCAGCGCGACATCGGTGGCCGCCTCAGCCGTGACGGTGAACGGCCGCGTCAGCAGCACATCGGCCTCGCCCAACAGGCTGCCCGGCCCCAGGTTCGCCAGGACGGTGAGCTGCTCCGTCATGAGCCGCACCCAGCCGGAACTGACCACATACATCGCGGTGGCGGGCCGGCCGTGAGCACAGATCAGATCGCCGGAATGCCGGGTCTCCAAGACCATGCGCTCAGCAACCAGCGTGCGTTGTTCACCGTTCAGGCTGGCGAATAACGCCGTATTGGCAAGCACGGATTCTTTCACTAAACTCTCTCCCTCGGCAACTTACAATCCACAACGGCTGGCGTCACTTCTGCCGAGTTTTCATCAGGTTGTTGCGATAATGGCTCAACGATTGCGCCGAAACGTGACTGTCCAGGAATAATGGCCGCGACAACCGTTCTCATTAATGAAAGACGTGCAGCTCGCATCGTCTTTACAATATCCCGCGCCGATCAGCGTGGGGATGGGGATGCCGTGCGGGTCGGTGGTCATGCCGCGCGCATAATCGCTCGTCACTTGGCGGCCATCCACATCACGGATGATATAGACTTCCTGACCGCCGCCCAACACGAACTCAGCGTCGCCCGGAATCCCCTTGCTGCCGGTGACGATCTCTTCCTGGGCGCCGAGCGCCGCCTTGACGGTTACGCCGTTCAACGGGCCGCCGCCTGCATCAACGACCTTGATGTGCAACTCGCGATTTCCGCCGCAGTGAACCGAAGGGCCATCGTAATAGCCCCCGTTTTCCTGAACACCCCAGGGACGCACCTCGACCAACTGAAAGTCGGGGCCGGCCGGCTTGGGTGTAGCGGTCGGCGGCGGGGGCGGCGCGGGGGTGAAGGTCGGCGGCGGGGCCGGGATGTCTTTGG
>CAZYHE010000418.1:0-4733 GCA_964647225.1 uncultured Anaerolineales bacterium | reverse complement strand
GACTTCAACGCAGCCTTCAACCGCCACGATGTCGCGGGCATGATGCGGCTGCTGAGCGACGATTGCGTCTTCGAGAACACGGCCCCCGCGCCCGACGGCGAGACCTACACGGGAAAGGAGGCGGTCGCCCAGTTTTGGCGCGACTTCTTTCAGGCGTCGCCGCAGGCGCGCATCACGATCGAGGAGATTTTCGGCCTGGGGTTCCGGTGCGTGACGCGCTGGCGCTACGATTGGGTGGACGGCGCGGGGAATCCGGGCCATGTCCGCGGGGCCGACATCTTCCAGTTGAAGAATGGGCTGATCTGCCAGCAGCTATCCTACGTCAAAGGATAGCCTGACCATGTTCATTTCATCGGTCATTGCGAGGAGCGTCCTGAGCGGAGCTCGCCGTCGTTTGGCGAGCGCAGTCGAAGGATGCGGAGCGGTCATCGCACAATTGCCGCCTCCTTCGACTTCACTCCGCACAAGACGCTCCGTTCCGCTCAGGATGCTTGTGCTGCTTGGACAGTTATAATATCCCCGTTCCTCAGCCGCCGCCGACGGGGGGGAAGAGGCTGATCTGATCATCCTCCTGCACCGGCGTCGCCAGCCCTTGCAGATATTCCACCGACCGGCCGTTGCGCAGCACCGTGACGAAGCCCGACCAATTCCCCGCGGCGTCCCACAGTTTGCCGGCCAGGGGCGGATAGTCTGCGGCCAAACGGTCGAGCACGGTGCGGATGTCCGTCGGGCCGGGGAGCACCAGATCTATCACGCTCACGCCCAGCAGGTCGCGCAAAGTGGCATAGGTGCGGATGCGCATGGTCCCCTCACAGTTCATTGGCGCACGTCACGATCCCCTGACCGCAATGCGCGCATTCGAGTTGCACGGTCGTGTGCTGGATGCCGAACCGCTCGGCCAGCAGCGCGCGAATCCGGCCCTGAATATCCTGCGCGCCGGTGAATGAGGCGTCGGCCAGCACCACATGCGCGCTGAGCGCCACATAGCCGGGGCTGACCGTCCAGATGTGCAAGTCATGCACGTCGCTGACGCCGGGAACCGTGCGCAACGCCGGCCGCACCTGGGCCGTGGTCACGCCATCCGGCGCGCCCTCCACCAGGATGTGCAGCGCCGCACGCAGCACCCGGCCAGAGCCGGCCAGGATGATGACGCCGATCAGCACGCTGACCAGCGGATCCACCCACATCCAACCGGTGAGCAGGATCACGATGCCGGCCACGATCACCCCGACCGACGAGAGCGCGTCCCCCAGCACGTGCAGGAACGCGCTGCGCACGTTCAGATCGCCGTGATCGTGATCGCTGAGGACCAACGCCACAAGCAGGTTGACAACCAGCCCGATGGCCGCGACAACCAACATCGGCCCGGCCAGGATCGGCTCCGGCGCCTGGAAGCGGTTCCACGCCTCGCGAAAGATGCCGAAAGCCACCAGCAGCAGGGTTGCGCCATTCGTCAGCGCGGCGATGACCTGCCAGCGGTGGTAGCCGTAGGTGTGGCGATCATCGGCCGGCCGCGCGGCGATCCGCAAGGCGGCGTAGCTCATCGCCAACGCCAGGATGTCGAGGAAGATGTGCGCCGCATCCGAGAGCAGCGCCAGGCTGCCGGTCCAAAGCCCGCCCAAGACCTCGGCGATGAGGATTGTGCCCGTCAACGCCAGGGACAGGATGAAACGGCGTTCGATCAGTCGCGTATCACGCGGCATGTGTCTACTCCAACAAACGTGTAACCCAACCAGCATAATAATGCGAGAGAGTGGGCCGAATGTCAAATTACGGGTAAAGGGATCGCCCCTACTTCACAACATCTTCACATCTCGCGCATCATTCCCGCGCAACTCCGTGTTATCCTACGAATAGATTACTCGTTGCTTTATCTTTCGACCGTCCTTTTTTGCATAGCTTCCTACAATGTGCTATTCTACAGGCAGATGACTCGTTATTTCATCAAGAGGAGGAATTCACAATGGCTGCTGTCGTTCGTCCACGAATCACGAAGGGGGGGATCAAACCCCGCAAGCGCGGGCTGTCGGCGCTGTGGTCGCACCACGGGTTCCGGCGGCTGACGCAATTGGCGATCTTTGTCTTCATCTTGGGCATCGCCATCCGGCACATACTGGTCGGCGAGACCGGCGCCGTGGTCACCGCGTCGTGGGAGGCCTATTGCCCCTTCGGCGGGCTGGAGACGCTCTACACTTTCATCAGCACCGGCGGCAAGACCGTCTCGCACACGCACTTGTCGAACCTGGTCGTGCTGGTGGCGGCGTTGGTCACCGCGCTGGTGGCGCGGAACGCGTTCTGCGGCTGGATTTGCCCGTTCGGCTTCATCCAGGATATGGTCGCCAGCTTCAGCGCCTTCGTCCAGAAAAAGGTCCCCGCCATCCGTAAGGGCGTGAAGACGCTCAAGGTCAAGGGACAGAAGCTGGCCGTGCTCGATCGGCCGCTGCGCTTCCTTAAATATGCGGTGCTGGCCTGGTCGGTTGCCGGCGCAGCCTACTACGGCTTCATGGTGTTCCGGGATGTTGATCCCTGGGCCGCGCTCTGGAATCTGGCGGAGGCGAGCCTCAGCTTCGGCACAGTCGTCCTCGCCGTCACGCTGATCGCGTCGCTCTTCGTCGAACGGCCCTGGTGCCGCTATGCCTGCCCGCTGGGCGCAGCCACGGGGCTTGTCGGCAAGCTCAGCCCCTTCTATCTGAAACGCGAATCTGATTCATGCACGGCGTGCGCGATCTGCACGAAGGCCTGCCCGATGGGGCTGCCGGTCCACACGGCCACGACGATCAAGCACGCCGACTGCATGGGCTGTCTGGAATGCGTGGATGTCTGCCCGCGCGAAGGCGCGTTGGCGTTGAAGTTGGGCGTGCCGGTGGTGGGGCGGTAGATTGGGACGGGGTAGATTGGGACGGGGGTAGATTGGTAGATTGGGACGGGGTAGATTGGTGGGCCGCCGGGGAAAGTTACCAACCTACCAAGTTACCAACCTACCAAGTTACCAATCTACCAAGTTACCAATCTACCAAGTTACCAACCTACCAAGTTACCAACACAACAAGGAGCTTCCTAATGAAAGTCAATCCCTTCATCTATGGCGTAGTGATTCTGGTGTTGTTCTTCGGCGTGATCGGGGTCGCGAAGGCGACGAACAATTGGTCGGTGTCCGGCAAGCTCTCGACGACGGGCGAGAAGATCCTGGCGACCGGGGCGAACCCGGACGAGATCAAGGGGTGGATGACCTTGGCCGACATCTCGAAGGCATACAACATCCCGGTCGCCGATATCCTGGCGCAGTTCAAGCTGCCGGCCGACACCCCGGAGACCACGCAGATCAAGGAGTTGGAGAGCGACACATTCGAGACGTCGGGCCTGCGGGAGTGGCTCAAGACAAAGATCGCACAGTAGGGGCATGGCCTTGTGCCTGCCCATCAATCACCGCAGAGAACGCGACGAGCGCAGAGGGATCGAAAACCTCTGCGCTCTGCTTATGCCCGGTCATTGCGAGCGGTTTGTGCGCAGCAATCTCCCCCACCGATGACCGGTCATTGCGAGCGGTTTGTGCGCAGCAATCTCCCTGTGGCGGCGGAGAGATTGCTGCGGCCCACACGACGGGCCTCGCAATGACCGTCATCTGTAAATTTGACACAAAAATCCGCTTGACAATTCCAACCGTCCGCGGTATGATGAGCGCAGATGCATTCCGGTTCACCCAGGAGGGATTGCGCAATGGCGACCATCTCATCGCGACGGCTCGGATTCGTCATCCTGACCGCCGTCCTGCTCACGAGTCTGTTCACCTGGCGGCTGCAAGCCAGCGGCCTGATGGCGGCGATGTTCGACTCCTCGTCGTCTCCCATTTCCCCCATCGTCACACCGACGCCAACGCCGGTCGCGCCTCCCACGGAGACCCCCGTGCCCCCGCCGATCGTGATCAGCATCGCGCCCGCTCATGGCAGCGACGCGGCGCCCACCTACGTGACGATCAGCGGGGCCTATTTCCAGGCCGGGGCAGCTATCACCATCGGCGCGCTGCCGCTGACGGATATCCACTGGGTGAATCACACCAAGATCACGGGCAAAGTACCGGCCGGGCTGGCGCTTGGTACGTACACGATCCACGTCTGCAATCCTGACGCGCAATGCGGCCGGCTGGAAAACGCGTTCACCGTCACCGGCGAGGCACCCATCCTGACCGCCATCGTCCCGGCCGGGGGCCGCAACGACGCGGCGAACGAGGTCGCAGTCTTCGGCTACAATCTGCGGCCCGGCATCACCATCGCGGTGGGCAGCACGGATCTGACCGGCGTCACCTGGATTTCCGACGGCGAAGCGCGTGGCGTCGTGCCGTCGGGCCTGCCGGGCGGCGTCTATGACGTATCGGCCCGCAACCCCGGTGTCCCGGGCACTGGCGTGCTGCCCGGCAGCTACACCGTCCTCGATCCCACTGCCGATGATTTCTTTGTGGCCGAGGCCGATCTCTGGACCGACCCGGCCACGCTGCGCCAGGGTGAAACGCCGGCCGTCCTGCTGGGCGCGAACATCCATCGGCAAGGCGGCGATGCGGTTAGCGCGGTGGAGGTGCGTTTCTTCCGCGGCGATCCGGCGGCCGGCGGCGTGCTGCTCGGCGCGACCAGCACCGTGCCGATGCCACCCGTGACCGGCGCGGTCGAACCGGTCTTCATCACGTGGAACCCCGGCGATCTCGTCGGCGCGGCCGCGATCTACGTCCAGGTGGATCCCGC
>CAZYHE010000417.1:0-4734 GCA_964647225.1 uncultured Anaerolineales bacterium | reverse complement strand
ATGCAGAGCGACCCCGAAAAGAACCACCCGACTTCCAAGAAGCTGAGAGGCTTTTGTTGCTGCACAACCGCATCTATCGCAGCGAAGAATTACAATCCAAAAGTCTGACGGAGAGCCACGTCCACAAGGCGCATGGCGGAGAAGGCGCCGATCCGTGTTTTGAGTTGCGCCAACTCGACCGTTGCCAAGTTGTCGGTCATAATGACCGAGTCCTGTTTCAGACCAGAACCGGCTGCCAGAGGATCGTTCAGCAAAACCGTTACCCGACTCGGGTGTCCACTTCTTCGCAAGTTACTGCTGATCATCACCACAACCACTTGCGCGATGCCGGTGTTCAGATGGTCGGCTTGAACGATGAGGGCTGGCCGGAGCTTAACCGTGTATAGATCGGAGTGTGGGAAGTAGACCAGCACTATGTCGCCCCGGCTAAAGCTCATTGTAGACATCCATGCGCGGATCGTCCCAATCTTCAGCAAAGGCGGCCAACTGCTCCCGCACAACCGTGGCCTTAGCGGCCGACCACCCGATGTCTGTGATATTCAGCGGACGCGCCGGGGCTACCTGCGGCTGTATGACAACCAATATCTCCGCCGGTCCCACGGTGATCTCCGGCGGCAGATTGAGATGTATGCGGCGATTTTGCGGGATGGTCAACGTCAGATTCAGGGTATGCATGAATTCGTCTCCCAGACAGATACGCTTCGGCTGGGGCCATTATACCCGACCACGACATGTGTGGGCAAATCGAGCGCAAATCCGAGGCAGACAGCAGCACAAAAAGAACCCCGGTCTCGATAAGAAACCGGGGTTCTTTACTACCAACTTACCAATCTACCCGTCTAGTACATCCCACCCATGTCGGGGGAGCCGCCGCCAGCCGGGGCCGGCTTGTCTTTTTCCGGGATATCGGTGATCAGGCATTCGGTGGTCAGGATCATGGCGGCGATGGAAGCCGCGTTCTCCAGCCCGCCGCGGGTGACCTTGGCCGGGTCAATGATGTTCTTGGCGACCATGTCGCCGAAGTCTTCGGACATCACGTCGAAGCCGATCTTCTTGTTATCCTTGTTCTTCTGCTCGCGGCGGACGTTCTCCACGATCACGGCGCCATCGTGGCCGGCATTCTCGGCCAGGGTCGCCATCGGCATGACGAGCGCCTTGCGCAGGATCTTGCAGCCGGTCAGCACATCGCCTTCCAGGGTCTTCTCGACTGCGTCGAGCGCCTCGACGGCGTTCACCAGCGCCACACCGCCGCCGGGCACGATGCCTTCTTCGACGGCCGCGCGGGTCGCGCTCAGGGCGTCTTCGACGCGGTGCTTCTTTTCCTTCAGCTCGACCTCGGTGCCGGCGCCCACGCGCACGATCGCGACGCCGCCCGCCAGGCGGGCCAGACGCTCCTGGAGCTTTTCCTTGTCGTAATCGCTGGTGGTGGCGTCAATCTCAACGCGAATCTGCTCGATGCGGCCCTTGATCGCGATCGGATCGCCCTTGCCGCCGACGATGGTCGTGTTGTCCTTGTCGGAGATGACCTTGTCGGCCTGGCCGAGGTCGCTGATCATCGCGGTCTCGAGCTTGCGACCGAGTTCCTCGGTGATGACGGTGCCGCCGGTCAGCACGCAGATATCCTGCAGCATGGCCTTGCGCCGATCGCCAAAGCCCGGGGCCTTGATCGCCAGCACGTTCAACATGCCGCGCAGCTTGTTCAACACCAGGGTCGCCAGCGCCTCGCCGTCCACATCCTCGGCGATGATGACGATCTCACGGCGGCCGAGTTGCACCAGCTTCTCGAGCAGCGGGACGATGTCGGTGGCGACGGAGATCTTCTTGTCGGTGATCAGGATGTACGGGTTGGCGAGTTGAGCTTCCATCGCCTCGGGGCTGGTGATGAAGTACGGGCTGAGGTAGCCGCGATCGAACTCCATCCCTTCGACGTACTCGGTCTCGAAGTGCAGGCCCTTGGCCTCTTCGACCGTGATGACGCCATCTTTCCCGACCTTTTCCATGACCTCGGCGATCAGGTTACCGATCTCCTCATCCTGGGCCGAAATCGCGGCCACGGCGGCGATCTCTTCCTTGGTGGTGAGGGTGATCGCCTGCGCCCGAATGTGAGCGGAGAGGGCGGCCACGCCCTTCTCGATGCCGCGCTTGAGCAGCATGGGGTTCGCGCCCGCGGCCACGTTCTTCAGGCCTTCGGTCACGATCGCCTGGGCCAGGACGGTGGCGGTGGTGGTGCCGTCGCCGGCGATGTCGTTGGTCTTGGTCGCGGCTTCCTTCAGAAGCTGGGCGCCCATGTTCTGGAACGGATTCTCAAGCTCGATTTCCTTGGCCACGGTCACGCCGTCATGCGTGATGGTGGGCGCGCCCCATTTCTTATCCAGGGCGACGTTGCGGCCCTTGGGGCCGAGGGTGGCCTTGACGGCCTCCGCCAGGATATCCACACCGACCTTCAGGTCGCGACGGGCTTCGTCGGAGAAACGCAACTGCTTGGCTGCCATAGTTTTAGAACTCCTTCTTCGTCTTAGGCCATCACGGCCAGGATGTCGGATTCGCGCAGGATCAGCAGCTTCTTGCCGTCCAGCTTGATCTCGGTGCCAGAGTACTTGGCGTACAACACCTTGTCGCCGACCTTGACTTCCATATCAACGCGCTTGCCCTTTTCATCGGTGCGGCCCGGGCCAGCGGCGACGATCTTGCCCTGCTGGGGCTTTTCTTTGGCGGTTTCGGGCAGGATAATGCCACCGGCGGTGACTTCTTCCTGCTCGGTCGGCTCGATAACGACACGATCAGCGAGTGGCTTGATGTTCATAGTCCAACAGCCTCCTAAGGTTTTGGGTGTATTCAGACAGAATGTGTTTAGCAGTCCCACGCTCCGACTGCTTAGCACTCTACCCACCAGAGTGCTAACGAGATGATTTTACTCAAGAAGGGCGAAAGCGTCAAATTTCGGGGGGGATGTTGTGTGGGATGATGCGGTGACTGGGGGGCAAGGTGACAAGATGGCAAGGTGACAAGGTGAAAGGGCGCTCGCCGGAAATGCGTCCTCTTGTCACCGTGTCACCTTGTCTGTCCGGCGCGTCGTCCGCTTGCCGGCCGGCGCCGCGTCGGCGTTGCGATAGCTCGGCGCGGCGATGACAAAGACCATGCAGCGCGTCGTGTCCAACATGCGCGTGCGCAGGCGCGGCTCAATCTGGTCAATGGGATCGGAGGTGGTGATCACGGTCGGCAGACGGGCCGCGTAGCGATAGTTCAACAGTTGGAACAGCTTCTCGCGCGCCCACGGCGTCGCGCTCTCGGTGCCGAGGTCGTCCAGGATCAGCAGGCCGGTCGAGCGCACCTGCTCGAACAGCTTGTCGAGCGTCGTTGTGCTGGCCGGGCTGAAGGTCGCGCGCAGGTGATCGAGCAGATCGGGGACGACGATAAACATCGGCGTGGGCCGGCCGGCCGCCACCTGTTGATTGGCGACCGCCGCGGCCAAGTGCGTCTTGCCGCAGCCGAAGGTGCCGATGAGCACCAGCCAACCGCCGGGCTTCTCGGCAAAGGCCCGCGCCGTGCCCACGGCGCGCCGTAGGTTCTCGCGTTCTTCCGCGGCCAAATCCGCCGCGCGCAGGCTGAAACTGTCGAACGTCTGGTCGGCGTGCAGCGACAGGGTGCTCAGGCCGCCGCTGCGACTGGCGCCGGACTGGCGGAAATCGGGTGCGACGATCTCGTACACCTGGCTCAGGTCGGGATCAACCAACCGCGAGGTCACGCGCGGATCGAGATCCTCCAGGCGTTGGTTCGTCGTGACCACGGTCGGCAGCCGGCTGTTGTAGCGGTGGTTGAGGATCTGGAACAGCTTCTCCTGCGCCCAGGGCGTGCCGTTGTGGGCGCCCAGGTCATCCAGGATCAGCAGCGGCGCATCCCGGATCGCGTCGAGCCGCTCGTCTATCCCGCCGGCGCTGTTAGGCGCGTAGGCCGCGCGCAGGTGGTCGAGCAGGTCGGGCACCACCACGAAAAGCGCCTGGCCACCCATCGTGATGCAGTAGTTGGCGATGGCGGCCGCCAGGTGTGTCTTGCCGCAGCCATAGCCGCCGAGCAGGATCAGCCACCCCTTCGGCGCCTGGGCGAACTCCAGGCTCAAATCGTAGACGGTGCGCAGGTTGAAGCGCAGCGACTCTGGCAGCCCGCCGCCATCCGGCAGGAAGGTGTCGAAGGTCAGCCGGCCCAACGACCCCAGGTTGCTCAGCTCGCGCAACGAATGCAGCCGCTCGGCAGTCATCCGCGCCTGGGTGCAACGACACGGCACCGCCTTGCTGAAGTCCGGGTGGCCGGGCGGCACGTCGTAGACCAGGAAACCGCGGCCCTTGCAGATGGGGCATGCATCGGGTTGCGGGTTGCGGGTTGCGGGTTGCGGATCAGCGCGCACACGGCCCGACTCGCGCGCGCCTTCCCGTTCGGTTGACGTACCCAGGATATCCCCAATGCGCTTCATGCGAGTCATCTCCCACCCGAAGCTGTGTCCTCATCATGGTCAGAGGCCCACAACCCGCCTCCAGATCTCAATCTACCACAATCGCAACCCAACCGCCAATATCCCGCTTCTCGCATCCCCCACCGCCTGCGCCACCCCGAGCACACTGACCACCACGCCCGGATCGAACAGCCCACCGAGTCACCCGGCCAGCGTGTTGGTAGTTTATCAATGCTCGATCAAGTCCTCGTAACCTTCGGGCACGTAATACCGCTTGCGCGCCTCGG
>CAZYHE010000416.1:0-4734 GCA_964647225.1 uncultured Anaerolineales bacterium | reverse complement strand
CGCGCGCCTACTCCGCGGCCGGCGCCGGCCGCGGCTCGAAGCTCGGCTGCGGCATCGGCCCGGCATCCACGGCCGGTTCGGGCGTGTAGATCACCTGCGGCGCGACCGACTGCTGAGCGGCCGGCCGGAGCTTCCCGCGGCCTTTGGCGTTGGCGATCGGCGCGGTGCAGTGGGGGCAGGCGATCCAGTTCAGCTCCAGGGGGCGGCCGCAGTCTGCGCATTTCTGGCGCAGCTCGACGCCGCAATGCGGGCACAGCAGCCACTCCGCTTCGGTCACGGCCTGGCACTTGGGGCAGGCGCGGCGCACGGTGATGTCGCGCAGCAGCACTTCCTCTTCCAGTTGCCGATCATACACCTGGGCCAGCGTTTCGCGCGGGCGCAACAGGAAATAGAGCAGCCAGCCGATCGGGCCGAGGATCAACACCAACACGGTGGCGAGCAGCCAGGCAAAGACATCACGCGTGCGCGAGCGAATGTCGCGGAAGGTCCAAACGACCAGGCCGATCCAGAAAGCAACCAGCAGCGCAGTCATCGCCGCGACGATCAACTCCAGGACCACACCGATCGTGTTCAGTAATTCAGTCGGAAGCTGTGGCATAGATCGAGAAACCTCATCAGCCCGCCCACGCGGGGAAATGTTTGATGCAGCCATCATACCATAACTGAGAACCATCACAAAAAGGCCGGGCCGGCGCGCCAATTTACGATTTCTTCACGGCAAGTGTGGTAGAATACGGTTGTTCGCCGTGTTCGAATCAACCCAATCATCCACTATCTCAGCATCAGAAGCAAAGGAAAGGATTCTACAATGAAACATTGGCCTCTGTTTGTCATGTTGGCGTTCCTCCTCGTCGTCGGCGCGCTGGTTGCGATGAACTTCACACCCGCCGCCGGTCTTCAGCCGGCCAGCCAGGCCGCCCAGCCGGCTGCGGCCGCAGCCACCGCCACGCCCGTCGCCCGGCCGGTGATCGGCATGCCCAACCCGGCGTCGGTCTTTTGCGAGAAAAACGGCGGGAAGCTCGACATCCGCAAAGATGCGAAGGGCGGCGAATTCGGCGTCTGCGTCTTCCCCGACAAGAGCGAGTGCGAAGAATGGGCCTTCTTCCGCGGGGAGTGCAAACCCGGCGGGCAAGTGGTCGCCGATATGCCGAACCCGGCGTCGGCCTATTGCGCCGATCAGGGCGGCAAGCTCGATATCCGCAAGAACGCTGCGGGCGCAGAAGTTGGCATCTGCGTCTTCCCCGATGGCAGCGAGTGCGATGAGTGGGCCTTCTTCCGCAATGAGTGCCAGCCGGGCGGGCAGGCGATCGCCGATATGCCCAACCCGGCCTCGGTCTACTGCGCCGATCAGGGCGGCAAGCTGGCGATCCGCAAAGATGCGACCGGCGGCGAGTATGGCATCTGCGTCTTCGCCGACGGCAGCGAGTGCGACGAATGGGCGTTCTTCAACAGCGAGTGCCAGCCGGGCGGCAAGCAGCCCGTGCCGGTGCTGCCGCGCCACATCGCCTTTGCCGAGGGCAGCAGCAGCGCCACCGTGCAGGACGATGTGCCGGTCGGTGCGATGGATCGCTACATTCTGACGGGCCAGGCCGGTCAGACCCTCTCCCTCAATTTCACCGCGCAGAACGATGCCCTGGATGTGACGGTTTATGGCGCGGACGGTAAGAGCCTGTTGACGCACCGCATCGGCACGCTGGCGCTGAGCGTCCGCCTGCCGGCCGGCCAGGACTACTTCATTGACCTGGCGTCTGTGATCACGACCCCGGTCGGTTATGTGATGCAGGTGAGCCTGCCGCCGGCGCCGGTGGTCACCGCGACCCCGCCCCAGCCCATCCATTTTGCGATCGGCGCGGCTTCGGCCACGGTGCGCGGCAAGACCTCGACCACCGCGTCCGCCGAGTACTATCTGACGATCTACGCCCGGCAGACGCTGACCGCGAAGATTACCGCGGCCGATGCGCCCGCCTATCTGATCATTTGGGGCGCGGACGGCACGGTGCTGATCTCCGACCATGCCGGCGCCAGCAGTTGGAGCGGCATGGTGCCCAAGACCCAGCCGTATCACATCGCGGTGCGCAGCGATAGCCAGAATCCCGTCAACTTCACGCTGCAGGTGACGATCCCGCCGTTGGCGACCCCGGTGCCGAAGCCGGTCGCCAAGCGGATCACCTTCCCGGCCGGCGGCACGACCGCCACCCTGCGCGGCAACCTGGCCGCGCGCGGCATGGATGAGTACACGCTGGCTGCAGGGGCCGGGCAGATTATGACGGTCAACGTATCGGCGCCGGGCAATGCCGCGATCCTGGTGATCTACAGCAAAGAGGGCACCGTGCTGATTTCGGATCATGCCGGCGCCACCCATTGGGAGGGCCGCCTGCCGTTGAAGGGCGAGTACATCATTGATGTCAAATCACGCAGCGGCGCAGCGGCCGCCTACACGCTACAGGTCACCATCCCGCCGCTGATGCCGGGCCAGTAAGAACGCGCGCCCGGCCTCGGCCGGGCGCATAGAGAAAGGCGTGTAGAGCCGGTTGCCAACCGGCTCTACATTTTTATGCGCTATGTGGCGTTCAGTCCCTTAAGGTCTTGCGTGCCATTTGGCAACCGCGGCACTTACGGTTATAATCCCCCTCATGTCTGAGCTTGGCCCCATCATCGAGACGATTCGCGGCGAATTGACCGCCAAGAATCACGTGCGTGACCTGACGCTCAACCGCAGCCGCGAGTTGATCCGTTTCTGCGCGCTGAGCATCCGCGCGGTGCATCGCCACGAATGGGCCGATGCGGCCGCGGGACTGCAAACCGCCCGCCAGGCCGCCGCGGTCATGTCTGCCGATCTGGCCGCGTATCCCGACATGTATGACGCCGGCTATACCCAGGATGCGCTGAAGGAGTTGGCGGAAGCGCACGTGCTGTATGCGTTCGTGCGCGGTGAAGCCGTGCCCGGCCCGGCCGAGTTGGGCATGCCGGCGGCCGCCTATCTGAACGGCCTGGCGGAGGCCGCCAGCGAGCTGCGCCGCTTCGTGCTCGATCTGATCCGGTTGGGCCGGACGACCGAAGCCGAGCCGTTTCTCGATCAAATGGACGAGGTGTACAGCTACCTCGTGACGATGGATTTCCCAGACGCCCTGACCGGCGGCCTGCGCCGCACCACGGATGCCCTGCGCGGCGTCCTCGAACGCACGCGGGGCGACCTGACCGTCGCGGTGCATCAGGAAGAACTTGCGGCAGCGCTGCGCGCCTTCGATGCGCGCATTGCGAAGGCGAGCTGAACAGTCCTATGCCGGCCAAACATCCCATCACACGCAAGACGGGCCGGGCGGGCCTCATCCTGCTCCTGGTCCTTGCCCTGCTCGTCGGTCTGACGGTGACGGTCTGGGCTGCCTGGGGCGGCTCGTGGCGCGGGAGCCTGGTCGCGGCCGCCGAGGCGCGCCTGACCGCGACCCCCACCCGCACGCCGCGGCCCGCCACCCTCACGCCGAAGCCTGGGCCGATCGAGCCGGTGATCCACGCCTGGACGCCGACCCCGGCGCCGACCCCCAGCCCAACCGCCAGCCCGCAGGCCGAAACGCCCAAGACCGCGGCCCTTTCGCCATATCTGGCCCAGGTGGTGGCGCAATATGGGATGAACCCCGCGCGGCGGTTCATCGTGGTAGACCCGAACAACCAGCGCATGACGATTTGGGAGCCTGGTCAGGTGACGCGTGAGCTGCCCATCAGCACCGGCGACGAGGATCAGGGCTATCGAACGCCGGCCTGGTACGGTCTGGTCGGCCGATATTGGGGCACCTTCCACGCGTACGGCACCTACGCCGACGAAGGTTGGTACCTGTACGACGACCCAACGGGCAGCATCCTCATCCACAGCGCGCCCTACCGGCTGATTGACGGCAAAAAACACTACGAAGGCCTGGACGCGTTGGGTAACTATCCCGCTTCACACGGCTGCATCCGGCTTCTACCGGAGGATGCGCGCTGGTTCACCGCCTGGAAGCCTCAGGGGGTGCCGCTGGTGGTTCTACCGAAAAAAGCCCGGAGCTAGTTAACCAGGACGGCGCACGACCAGCGGTGAGCTTTGTCGAGAATAGCGGGTGTAAAATATCAGCATATTTTTTGTGCAACGCAGGAGCACGATCATGGATGCTGTTTGGCTTGGTGCGCTGGCCGTTCTTGTCATGCTCGGGTTCGACCTTGCCAACCTGGGCCGGCGGGTCATCCTCAAACGCGCCGCCCCGTTCATCGCTGGCGGATTCTTTTTCGCCGCGATCTATCTGATCCTGCGCCAACCCCCGGCAATCTCCATGCCGCGTTGGGCGGTTGTTGTGGGTATCACGCTGAGTCTGGCTGGCATCATCCTCCTGGTATACTCCCTGGCCATTGACATCCCCTTCCAGAGCACTTATCTAGCGCCCGATGCGTCTAGCCGGCTCATTACGACAGGTACGTATGCGCTCACGCGGCACCCGGGTGTGCTCTGGCTGACCGTGTTTTTCATCGGCCTTTTGATCGCCAATCGTTCGCTCGCTTTGTTCGTTGCGATCCCTGTCTGGCTGGGACTGGATGTGCTCCATGTTTGGCTGCAAGACCGCTACTTCTTTCCAAAGCAATTTCCGGATTATCGCGCATACCAGCAGCGTACCCCCATGCTGATTCCAAATCGGAGCAGCATAGACCGTTGCGCGCAGACATTGCCATGGTGTTATCGTCGCGCTCCTTGACCACAACACCATTGGC
>CAZYHE010000415.1:0-4743 GCA_964647225.1 uncultured Anaerolineales bacterium | reverse complement strand
CCTTCAGCACCGCGGCCCCTGCCGTTGCCGATTCGGCCGGCCTACTCGACCTGCTGACGCGCAGCAAAACCGCCGCCGAAGCCAAATTGCAGCAGGAAGGTTTTGCCTACCTGCACCTGCGCAACTATCAGGAGCAGGCCATTCAGGCCGTCTGGCGACGGGCGGCTGACCTGGGCGTCTATCGCTTCGCTTCGGAGTTGACGCAGATCAACTACCCGGTGCCGAAGCTGGCAAATATCGGCCGCAGCCCCACCGAACAAACGGTCCACCTCGAGGGCGCGGTCGATCTGCCGCAGCGCGCCCTCGAGATGCGGCTGTGGCAGGGAGGCAGCGTGATGCTGCCGGGCGACGCCATCGAGCTCAGGTTGGAGGGCGACCGCGCGTGGGGCCGCCAACCGGGCAGCGGTTGGCAGGAGACGCAGGATTTCTCTGGCCTGTGGGGGCCGGGCAATGACCCGATGGCCTTCCTGGCCGGCATGAAAGATGTCGTGGCTGATGCCGAATCGTCCGGCCACTTTCGTTTCAGCTTCGACGGCCCGGCCTTCGCCTCGCACATGCGTGACCAGCTTGAGAACTACCTGGCGGATCGGGGTGAGCTGCCCTTCAACATGCACCTCGACACCTCGCGCGCCTACCAAAAGACCACAGGCGATGGCGAGGTCTGGCTCAACGCGCGCGGCCTGCCGACCAACCTCAAGATCCACCTGTCCTATCCGGCGCAGGGCACGAATCCGGCCAGCGATGTTGACCTGCACACGACCTTCATTTATGACGGCAACCTGGTGGCAGACACGGAACCACCGGTCTCCCTGACGGCCCTGGCTTCAACAGCGGCCGGCGCGGTCGCCGACAGCCTGCCGGATCTGCTGACATTCAGCCTGCTCGGCGCTGCGCTGCTCGGCCTTGTGCTCGCCCGTAACGATCGGCGCGTGTATGCGACAGTCGTGATCGTGGTGGTGCTATCAATGGTGATCGCGCCGCTCTTGCAGGCTGTTCAGGCCGAGTCTTTCGTCGCCAAACAGGCAGCCAAGCAGGAACGCGCTGACGCCGCCCGCCGCAGCCAAGAGATCATTAAGGAAGTGCTGGCTGAGGGGAAGGGTGCGGATTGGGATGCGCACCAGAATCCGCTGACCGCCCCCCCGGCAGTGGCAGGAGCCGGCACGATCACCAGAACTACCGGAATTGCGGGCGCTGTTGACGCGCAGCCGATAGCCCGGCCCGCGGGTGCGCTGCGCACCCAAGGCGCGCTGGCCATGCTTCGACTGGCTGAGGGCGGCAGTTCGGGCAACCTGGATTCCGACGGCGATGGCATCCTCGACGCGGTAGAGGCCGAGATCGGCACGAACCCTGCGCGCGCCGACAGCGACTCGGATGGCCTGAGCGACAGCATCGAACTGCTGCAGTTGGGCACGAACCCAATGAGCCGGGATACCGACGGCGACGGCATCTACGATCCGGTTGAGGTGGCCGGTTTCACGTATGCCGGACAGCCTTGGTACCTGAACCCCAACCAGGCCGACACGAACGGCGACCTGATGCCCGACGGCCTGGAATGCCTGGATCTCAAAGACAAGACACTGGCCGAGGTTCCGGCTGCGCTGACCCAATGTGACGTTGACAACGACAATATCCCGGATCCGTTCGACCTCGACGACGATAACGATGGCGTCCAGGATGCGAAGGACATGTCGCCCAACGCGATCGTGGATCGCGAGGGCAAGCGTGCCAACGCGGGCACGGTCGCCCCCTTCAACGAAACCAATCCCTTCCAGTTTCAGTTCAGCAACTTGGCGCTGGGCTATCCGGTCGTGGCCGATTTCCAACTGCGGCCGATCACCGCCACGCACCTGGGCTATGCCATGAATGTGCTCGACTGGCCCAGCGCGGATACCGGCGGCCAGATCCAGCACGTCAAGAATACCACGTTTGCCACTTCCGATAATCCGGCGACGCGCGACACCCAGGATGCGCGCGCGGCCTACGGCGATCTGCGCCTCATCCCCATGTTCGAGTTGGAGATCAGCGGCAACTCGGCGGACTACCGCATCCCATTGCGCACGACGCGGGCCGCCATCACGGTCACGGTGGGTAGCAGTGATACCGTTTCGGCGACGGTCGGCCTCAAGGCGAAGACGGATGACTCCAGCCAGACGGAGCTCACCTTCAAGTTCGACGCCGGCAGCGGCTACACCGCGGCCATCTATGCCGGCACCTGCCCGGCCAGCGGGCCAGCGCTCCACACCTTCACCGGCTTGAGCGGCGGCAGCACGGCGATCGGGTTCGTCGCCGGCCGCGCCGTCGACCTGGCCGACGGCAACCACAGCGTGACCGTCAGCGACGGCACGCATACGCGCTGCGGCACGATCGGCAACATCATCAACGGCCGCCTGCCCGACCGGATGGTCGACCCGGATGGGCTGAAGCCCTACGGGATTTCGGTGCGCGAGGCGGATGCGAACGGCACGCTGCTGGCCTATGTGCCGTTGAGTATCGAGACGGATCAGACCGGCGGCGGCAAGGCGGCCTTCCGGGCGCGCATGCCCTATCAACTGAACTCGGTGACGGATTGGCAGAAGGTCCAGAAAGGGCGCCTCGTGTGGATGGTCCAGGCGCTCACCGACCAATGCGACCTCACCGACTTTGTGGAGTCGGAGGACGCAGCCGGGGACGCGAGCCTGGCAGATCAGGAGCGGGCCGCCTGGTGCGCGTCCCACCGCACCACCGACGCGTTGCGCGTGGTGCAGGCCTACTATGATGAATGGTACCTGGCCGGCATGTCGGTCCGGGAGGAACGCAGCTTCAACGTCGCGCTCGCCTGGCAGGTGCCGTCCAGCTATGCCGACTACCCCGGTGAAGATTGGCTGTGGCAACTGGGGCGCGGCCTGGTAACGGGCTTTTCCTCCGGCCGCGATTGCTATGGCGATGTCTACGACCCCGCCGACTACGACCCCACGGCACAGCCGCCCGTCTGCAACGGCGACGACAAGCGCGATATCACGGTCGGTGCCGGCGGCAACACGACGATCCAGGCGCGCTTCGACGATGCCGGCAGCGTGCCCGACGACGATGACCGCCGTTGGGGCATCCCCAAAGACAAGCTCTCGGTCGAGACGTTCCTGTACACCACCGAAGCCGAACTGGCGAAGGTGATGATGTACGAGACGCCGCGCATCCTGGCCGATAACTTCGGCAACACCGCGACGGACCTGACCCCCTCCTTGCTCGTGGCTACAGAGGGCACGCAGCGCAGCATGACGATGGATGCGGCCGCGTTTGCGACCGACGTCGGACTGACCTTCGATTTCGCCAATCTGGATTCCACCACCTCCACGCTGGTCAAATGGGCGCCCTATCGGTTCAACCCAGACCAGGGGCCAGACGGGGTCATTGGCTGGGAAAACTACCCGATGGCCGACTACTGGGACCGCATGGAATTGGTTTACAAGGCGGGCCTGCGCGACCTCTATGCAGCGCAGGGGCAGCCGAAAGAGGAGGCTTGGCTGATGGGCGCAGTCTTGGTGCTGCGCGCACAGTATCTCACTCTCTACATGGGCATGCGCTCCGTCGTGGCGGCCGGGGGGGGCCTGACTTTCGCGGTGGAGGAAGCGCCCGAGAGCTCCGATCTTGATCTGGCACGCGCCATCAAGGGGATCATCTACGATGGCTTCCAGGACCTGGCCACCTTCGTAGATGACTTTGTCAAGCTCGCTGAGCCGGTGTATTCGACCATCAAGACGGTGATCCAGATGGTCAACACCGGCGCCGTCATGACCATCCTCGGCACTACGTACAACAAGGCCGATGCCTTTGTGATCGCCATGGGCGCCGGGTTCGCGGGCACCGCGACTTCCTGGATGAACGCGTTCAAGCCCAGCAATTTCGCGAAAATCAGCATGGCCGGGAAGGCTGGCCTGGCGCTGATGGTAGGGATGGCTGCGGTCGCGGTGGCCGCGTGCATCGCGGCCTCCTGCATGGGCGCCAACCCGGTGGAGATTGTGGCCAACGTGATGCTGGCGATCAACATCATCATGACCCTCAAGACGCTGCTCCAGCAGGCGCAGGAGTTGGCGAAGGCCACCACAAAGATTACAAAGGCGGCGATCTGTAACGCCGCGGAGTTTGCCAAGCAACTGAGCAGCGTCGCGATGGTTGCCACGCTCATCGTGCAAATCGCCGTCACCTGGGCGCTGGCCATCGTCACGATCTGCCTCTCCGACATGTCGCGCATTGACTTGGGCGTCACCATCGCGGGAGCCATCGGCAGCAGCATCGTGCTGGGCATCATGTTCGTCATCGGCGCCATCCCGCTCGTCGGCCAGCTCCTCCAGTCTCTCATCTGGCTGATTGACTACTTCATCACCGCCATCTGCGGCTGGCTGCCTGACGAAATGCGGGAGTCGGAGGCCGCGAAATGGTTGTGCGGCGGGCTCGAAGGCCTCGTCTCTAAGGTCATCCAGATTCTGATCTACAGCGGCACCGTGATGGTTGACCTGAAGGAGCGCGACCTAGAGGCGGGCGAGAACCCGCGCCTTCAGTTCATGTCGATGGACTTGAACGACCTGCTCTACCCCGAACAGGGTATCAGGGCAGGCAACAGCCTGCTACTGGGCGTCACTTTCACTAACACCATCGATATGGTGCCGTTGCCGGCCGACATCGGCGGCGCCTACCCTTATGAGTATAGCGACCCGAACCTGCGCAGTTCGACCTTCACCTATCAGCTTCAGGACAGCGAAACCGATT
>CAZYHE010000414.1:0-4744 GCA_964647225.1 uncultured Anaerolineales bacterium | reverse complement strand
TTGCCGTAGGTCTGATAGAACAGGTGGACTTTGCCATCGAGCACGATCGCCCCCGGCGCGCAGAGGCCGTTGCGCTCCGGCCCTTGTTCGGGCAGGATCTCGCCGATCTTCTCCCAGGCGTCGAGGTCGTCGCTGCGGGCGATGCCGATGGCCCAGCCGTCCGCCGGACGGCCATCGCCGAAGGGAGGAAGCGAGTAGTAAAGTAGGTAGCGGCCACCGAAACGGACGACCGCCGGATCCTTGGCGAAGGGGCGGCCGCGACGGGAGGTGTCACTGTAGAGCATGGTCAGGATGGGAGAACTATGGGCGCGTCGGCATGACCAGCGGCCTCGAGAAATCCCCCAAAGAGGTTCAGATCGGCTTCCAGGTCGGCCAAGACTCCTGACAAGCCCACCACAAGAACGCCCAACTTATCCGCGTCAAAATTCCACGTGTAGAGGTTACGCACCAAGTGCCGAAAGCGCAGATACTCATCCAGCCGATTCGCCGTGTCACCGCGCAGCACAGCCGGCCGAAGTGAAGTGACATCCAAAGCCATTTGGGCCAGAAGCTCGCGATGCCAATTCGGGCTTTCGGGCAGGCCACCGTCGAGTTCTCTGGCGATCCCTTCGAAAATACGCTCAACGCCATTGTAGAAGCCGTGCAGATTAATCGCCGTGGAATCCAGATAGTAGTCAACGTCCTGATTCATCCGACGCGCACGTTCGAAGGCTCGGCTGGCTTTGGCAGCCGCACGGCGCACATCCTCCAATTCACTTTCAATGCGCCGTCGCAGAACAAAATAGCGTGGAATCATAGTGGCCTACCTTCCCGCGCAATCAACTCGCGCAAAGCCGGCGAACAATCGCCAAGATCCACCAGATCGAGGGAGAAAGCACAGCCCGCGCCCGCCGCGGCCCATGCCCCAAAAAACGCATGGGAGGGAATCCCGGTCACGGCCAGGTCAATGTCTGACCGCTCATCGAAACGCTCTGGATAGATGAGCGAACCAAAGGCAATGAACTGCGTGGCGCCGTAACGGGCGCGCAGGAACATCGCGATGCGGCGGGCAGACTCCCAGGCCGCATCCCGCCGTCGCGTCAACTCGTCCTGACGCTGTCGCCAACGCTGCCGGATACCGGGCAGGTATGCCGCGTACTTCTGGCTGAGATCGGGTACTGGTATGGCCCCTGGGGACGCGCTCACCGTGTCTTCCTCCTGAACCCCATTGTAGCACGAGAGCAACTTCAGGACAAAGGACGTCAGGAACCCGTCGAGGAGATGATTTCTCGCAGCCGCGCGCAGATGATCCGTTCCTGCCCCGGTGCGAGCGTCTGCGGGTTGACGAAGACGCCGTGCGCTCCCGCCGCGGCCAGCACGATGCTCGGCTCCCCTCGGCACAGCCGTTTCAGGATGTCGTCGCGCGTCAGGCCCAGGGCTGCCTCGTCGAAGATGATCTCGGCGCGGGGCATCGGCTGGCCGGCCTCGCTGGGGAAAGCGCGATGGGCGGTCACGCCCGGCATGCCGTCGAACGCGGCGATGACCGCCTGCACCTGATCCTCCCACGTCCGCATGATCGCGGCGTGATCCAGCCCCAGGTAGCGCTTCACCGCGGCCAGCAGCCCGACGATCTCCTCCTTGCCCACCTTCATCGGCCGGCCGAGCGCCATGCGGGGATTGGCATGGAACGCGATCGCGTCAATCAGCGCCTTGCGGCCGACGACCAGCCCGCTGCTCTGCGGCCCGCACAGCCCCTTGCCGCCGGAGAAGATCGCCAGGTCGGCGCCCATCTGCGTGAAACGCCACAGGTTCTCGACCGGCGGGATCTGCGCCGCGGCGTCCACGATGAGCGGGATGCCGTGCCGGCGAGCGATGGCGATCCCTGCTTCGAGCGGCACCTGGCCCTGCATCCGGGAGATGTTGTAAAAGTAAAAGATGGCGGCCGTTCGCTCATTGATCGCGGCCTCGAATTCGTCGGCGGTCGCGCCCTCGTCGGTGCCGATCAGCACGATCTTCGCCCCCGCATGGCGGATCGCCTGGGCATAGCCGACGATGCCGGCCTTGTGAACGATCACCTCGTCCTTCATGCCGGCTGTCTCAGGCAGGCGGGCACGGAGGTCGGGATCAACGCCCGCCATGCACGCCGCCGTGCTCAGCACGATGCCGGCGGCCGCGCCGCAAGTGATGTACGCGGCCTCGTTGTGCGTCCATTCGGCGATGCGTTGGCCGGCCTTGGCCTGTAGATCGTCCAGCTCCACGAAGTGCTGCGCGGCTTCGGCCATCGCCGCGGTCACTTCCGGCGGCATGACCGATCCGCCGAGGACGGTCACTGTCGCCAGACCGTTGATAACCTTTTTGACACCGAGTTCGTCGTAGATATCCATGATTCGCGCCTCGCCAAACCAATTATGGGACACAGATTGACACAGATGAACACGGATTCTCGGTCTCTATCTGCGTTTATCTGTGTTCATCTGTGTCCTGAGATCATCCCTGCAACTCCGGCATCCGCCAATACGCCGCGGGCGCGTTTTGCCACTCCGGCACGCTCAACCCCTCCGGGTCGTAGACGATCTGCCCGGCGCGAAGGGTGAGGCGGCACTCCAGCTTCTCGCGGCCGATCAGCTTGGCCTTGCCGCAGTCCACGTAGCCGAAGTCGCCGGTCAGATGCTTGAGCACGGCCACATCCGCCTCCGCGCCGATGGAGAGCGTCCCCAGCTCCGGCCGGCCGATCTCGCGCGCCGGGGTGACGGTCGAGCGGAAGATGACTTCGGGCAGCGGCATCCCCATGCACAGGCACTTCGACATCGTCGTCAACATGCTCAGCACCGGCCCGTTGACGTTGCCCATGTGGAAGTCGGTGCTGATCGAGTCGGGCACGAAGCCGTCGCGGAAGGCCGGCACAGCATTACGGAACCAGAAGCTCCCCGCGCCGTGCCCCAGGTCAAAAATGACGCCCCGTTTGCGCGCCTGCCACACGTGATCGTACACCTTGCCCTGGCTGTCCACGATCGGGAACTGCTGGGCGAAGACGTGCGTGTGGATGTCGCCCGGCCGCAGCTTCTTGAGGATCAAGTCGGGATAGGAGCGTTCCGGCGGCCGCGGCCAGAAATCCACCATGACCGGCATCTGGCAGATCTCGCCCGCCGCCACCGCCCGCTCGACCGAGACCCACGGCGGGTGCGCCGCGTCCCACGGCAGCCGCGTCCAGTAGTGCGCGGTCTTGATCCCGACGATGAGGTCGCTGTATGCCTCGGCCACGGCTGCGGCGATCTTGGGCTGCATCTCAGCGACAACCTGCTCGCCCTCCTTGTCCACCATGCCGTCGCTGGCGATGTTGAGATAGGCCAGGATGCGCACCTTCGAGAGATCAATGCAACTCGCCTTAAAATCCGAGAAGTTGCGCCAGCCGGCCGTGCCCGCATCCACCGTCGTCGTGACGCCCGATGCGAATAAGTGCGCGTCGGCATGCATACTCTCGACATAGCTGGTGGGGGTCGGCGGGTAGACGTAGACGTGCGTGTGCATGTCAATGATGCCGGGCGTGACGATCAGCCCGGACACGTCAACGACCTGCGCCGCGGTCTCAGCGGGGATGTTGACGTCTACCGCCGCGATCCTCTTCTCGGAGATGCCAATATCGAACAGCCCGTCGCGGCCGTTGGCAGGATCAATGACGCGGCCGCCTTTCAATAATACGTCAAAACGATGCAAATCTGTGTTCATCTGTGTTCATCCGTGTCCCAATTGTAACGCGCGCTGATACAGCGCCGTCCCGTAAAACTCATACGACGCGGCCTTGTCCGGCACATCCACCAGATGCACCGTGAAACGGGCCGGCACGCCGTTGTCGGGCAGGTTGTCCCGGAAATAGCCACGATACGCCTCGGCATACGCCTTGCGCAGCCGATCCTGCTCCGCGGCGTAGCCGAGCGGGTCCACGAACGGGTTGGGGGACTTGGGCTGGCAGCCGAACGCGTGGATCTCGATGAAGTCCACATCGCGCAACGAATCGCAGATGCCGGCATCGCGCAGCCATTTCTCCCAGCACTGAAACACCAGCGGGATCTCGCGATGCGGATCCATCGTCACCAGCTCATCCAGCCCCAACACGCTCTTGGCCGAATAACCGCCCGTCAAGCCCGCGAAGGAGATCTTGAGGTCGCCGTCGGGCTGCTCCTCGGTGACGAGCGCGGAGAGCACCGGATGCTCGCCTTCGTAGTAGTAGGTCAGCTTGCCGCGCTTTTTGATGTTGAATGGCATCTTTGTACCCCTTTCACAGAACTGCGCCATATCGCCCACGGATAGAAGTCGCGCATCAACCGTTGAACGCCTCACCTTCGCCAGCGATCCCGCGAATCACGCGCAGCGGCGGATCGGCGCGCAGCGCGGCGATATCGGGGCAGGGCACGACCGCCCCGTCCTGCACGGTGTAGATGCGCAGACCGCTCAGGTCGTTGCTGCCCAATCCGGCCTCGGCGGCCATCCGCAGGTAGATGAGCTGCGCCGGGTCGAAACCCATCAGGTAGCTCGCGACGCTGTCCACCGCCACCATGTTGACGCCCGCGATCACCAGCCCCAGCGGATAGTTGCGGCCGCGGTGGAAGCCCGTGCCGTCGCGGCCGACGACCCCTTCGACGATGTTCAGGTGCGGCGTCACGGCCTTGGCTGTGTCATTCAAGCGACGGGCGAGACCTTCCTGCCAGAGCCGATGCACCGTCTCGTCCATCCACTCATGACGAGGACGGTCATCGTGACGCAGCGC